>NZ_FAOZ01000026.1 GCF_001536285.1 Parafrankia irregularis
TCCGCCCTGCCTTTGCCTCATCCGGTCCGGCCTTTCGGCCCCGGCTGCGGCGACTCGGTTAAAGTACCGGGTGTTTCGGGCTTGTGTCAAATCGCCGTGTTTTGCGATTCTGCCACTTTGCCTTTGCCTCATCCGGTTCGGCCTTTCGGCCCCGGCTGCGGCGACTCGGTGAAGTTACCGATGCTTTCGGGTTTGTGTCAAATCGCTCCGGACTCGCCGGCGACTGCCACTCTTTCCAACCTTACCGCACTGTTTTCGGGCTCTGTCCTCGGGGGGTCTGCGCCCCCTCGGAGGATCCTGGGCCCGTCTACATCTCAGGCCCGATTGGTCCCGATCACGCGGTGAGACAGGACTATACACGAGGACGCCGGGGGTGGTCGGAGCCCCCTCCGGTCTCGCTCGGTGGGCGCGTCGTGGCCTTGCTCGCAGGTGCTCTGAAGAGGCCACAGGCAGGACTCATCCGACACTGCCCTCGTCCTGGCGCGTGCCGCCGACGGCACATGGGATGAAGGGTTACTGGCACAGCCGGTCCCGTCGACCAGGCCGCGTCGACGCTGCCCGTGCCCCGGATCGGCCGCAGCCAGGGTCCACGACCTGTCTCCGATCTCGGGCCACGCGCCGCTGACGGAGGACTGAGGAGAGCCGGGGACGGCAGTCGGGCTTGCGGGTCGGGCTCCGGTCGCAGGCACTGCGGACGATCGGAGGGGGGCGCCCGCGTACGTCGGCTCAGGCGTCACCTTCGTCGGCGACCTCGCGCGGAGATTCAGCGTCATGTCGCGATGTCAGCGTCATGTCGCGATGAGCGTCACGTCCGGGTCTACGCGGGCCACCACCGGTAGCAGGCGCCACCGGTGGGATGCCGAGCTTCTCCGTACTCGACCTTTCGATCTCGTTACTCACTCCCGACGACCGGGCCCGCAGCCGCGCAGCCGATCGACCCAGCGCGGTGCGTCCAACGTGTGACCGCCCGCACCGTGGTTGGAGAGGGAATGCCGATGCAGGTGAGTGCTGGGCATCCGGCGTCGGTCGCGGACTCCGCTGTCGAGCGTCGAGCCTCCGGAGGAGACCGCCATGAGAGATCCGTGAGGCCTCCGACCAGGACCATCGCACGAAACGAGGCCAACCCGCGACCACGCGGGGTCTCGTCATCCACGATCTTTGTCGGTAAGGCGACATGACCGGCCCGATAGGGTGCCATTCGGGTCGGATGCGCTGTCGCTAGCCTCTTCTCCACAGGTGCCGTGAACGGATGGGGCCCGGGCCCGGCACGGGGGTGTGGGGGAATGCGCAGTCTTCGGCGGGGGCGCTCGCTTCGTGCCCTGTCAGCCGCGGTGGTCGCGTCGGTAGCGGCAGTGACGTTGCTCGGCTTTCTTGGAGCGAGTCCGGGCACGGCGGTCGTCCAGCTCACCGACGGTGGCTCCTGGCTGTGGAGCACGGCGAAGGGCTGGGTAACCCACGTCAACGGTCCCTCCGGCGCACCTGATTTCAATGTGGAGCTGGCGGCTTCCCGGGGCCATCGGGTCGAGCTCACGCAGGACGGCGTTTCCGTGCTGGTCACCGACCTGGAGACGGGCGTGGTGAGCCGCATCGACCCGGCGACGATGGAGCTGGTGTCGAGATCGTTCGGGCAGTCCGGGCCGGTGCGGGTGGTGGCGCTGGGCGAGCTCGCCTATGTCATCGAGACCACTACCGGCACAGTGACCCGGATCGATCCGCGGACACTCGACATCATCGGTGAGCAGGTCCTGCTCGGCACGCCGGTCACCGGGTCCGGTCTCGACGCCGACGGAGTTCTGTGGGTTTCCCTTGCCAGCCGCGGAGACCTCGTCGCGATCCGGGACGGGCGGGTGGCGACGACCGTTTCGGTGGCCGCACCGGGCGCCGGGCTGACGATGACGGTGGCTGCCGGGCGTCCGGTCGCCGTGGATGCCGACAGGCCCGCCCTGGTACCGGTCGCGTCGCAGGGCCTGGGCAGGACCTCGGGCCAGGCAGACGAGGACCAGGCGGCGGAGCGACCCGTGGCTCTCCCGCCGCCAGCCGGACCGGGTCGCCTGCTTGTCGTCGCACCGGCGGTCGAAGGCCGGGTCGTGCCCGTACTGGTCGCCGGGACCTCGACGGTGCTGCTCATCGACCTGGCAGCGGACGACGGCCGCGGCTCGGTGCGGCAGATCGAGCTGGCCGGTCAGCGGCCGTCCACCGAGCTGGGCGCGCCACTGATCGCGGCGGGACGGGTGTACGTGCCTGACAACGGGTCTGGCCAGGTACTCGTCTATGACCAGGTGGCCGGGCGGTTCGACGAGCCGATCCACCTCTCCGGCGGCCCCGGGATGCTGACGCTGTCCGTTCGCAACGGCACGGTATGGGTGAACGACGTGGACGGAACGAACGCCGTCGCGGTGGATCCCGACGGCCAGCGCCGCCGCGTTGACAAGTACGCGCCGGACGCGGTGGTGCCCGTGGTCGACACCAGCGCCAAGGCCCCGCCGCCTCCGGTCACCGTGCCGTCCGCGTCACAGCGTCAGCTTCCCCCGCCCGAGCGGAGGAGCCAGCCGCCCGGCCCGGACACGCCGACTGTCCCCGACCAGCGGACCGCTCCCATACCGGTGCCGAACCCAACGGCCACACAGTCGCGGCGGCCGCAGCAGACGGTGACCCGATCGCCCGTGGCCCCGCCACCCACCACCACGACACCGCCTCCGGCACCGCCGGGCGCGCCGTCGGTGAGTCTCGTCTCCGGTTCCGGCGCGGTGGTCGTCACCGTGACGGCCGGAGCCGGTGGCCCCGCCACGCAGTTCGCGCTGACGACGGACGCCGGCGGCACCGCCGTTCTGCCCGGTCCGGGCCCGGTCAGCACGACGGTCGAGGCGGCCGGCTGCCAGCAGGTGCTGGCGACCGCCACGGCGACCGGCCCGGGTGGTACGTCCGTGGCCTCCGCACCCGCACAGGCGATCAGCTGTGTTCCACCGGGCCAGATCCAGGACGTCCTGATCACCGGTCACGGACCGGGCGGCGGCGGCTGGTACACGGACATCACCTGGGAGCCACCCGCGAACGCCGGGGGCGGCACGGTCGAATACGTGGTTACCGAGTCGGAATACAGTTCGGGCAGCATGCCGCCTCGCACGTATACGACAACCACTCGGACCGTGAGCAACTTCCTGGGGAATCCAGGTTATAGGAGCGTTGTAATCACCCCCAGGAACGAGGCCGGCTCGGGGCCGAGCACGACGATCAACTCGGAGAACTACACCTCGTATCGATACTACGATTCGTATGTTCCGCCGTGATTGGTCCGTACATCGGGATCAAGCAGGAACAGTGAATGGGAGGAACGTGTCGGACAGCCGGGATGAAGGTGCGGGGCGGGAGTTCGCCGCGGCCTTCCAGCGTGTGGTCGACAATGTCGAGCTGGTGGTCCGGGGCAAGACCGAGGTGGTGCGGCAGGCGCTGACCTGCCTGCTTGCCGGCGGCCACCTGCTGGTCGAGGACGTCCCCGGCCTCGGCAAGACGTCCCTGGCGCGGTGTCTGGCGGCCTCGGTGGAGGCGACGTGCCACCGCATCCAGTTCACCCCGGACCTGCTGCCCTCGGACGTGACCGGTGTGACCGTCTACCACCAGGGCAGCGGAGAGTTCCGGTTCCACCAGGGGCCGGTGTTCGCCCATGTCGTGGTCGCCGACGAGGTCAACCGGGCGTCGCCGAAGACGCAGTCGGCACTGCTGGAGGTGATGGAGGAGGGACGGGTCACCGTCGACGGCGTGACACATCCGGTGCCGCGGCCGTTTCTCGTCGTCGCGACGCAGAACCCGGTCGATATGGACGGCACCTACCCGCTGCCGGAGGCGCAGCTCGACCGGTTCCTGATGCGGCTGCGGGTCGGTTACCCGAGCCGTGCCGCCGAGATGGCGATTCTGCGTGACCGCCGCGGTGGCCTGCGCGTCGAGGACCTCCAGCCGGTGCTCGGCACCGACGACATTCTCGCGATGACCGCCCAGACGGCCAGCGTCCATGTCGCGGAAACCATCCACGAATATGTCGTCGATCTGGTCGCGGCGACCCGGGAGCTGCCGGGGCTGCGGCTCGGGGCGAGCCCGCGGGGCAGCATCGCGCTGCTGCGGGCGGCCCAGGTGCGGGCGGCGGCCACCGGCCGGCGGTTCGTCACCCCGGAGGACGTCAAGGCGCTCGCCGAGCCGACCCTCGCGCACCGTCTGCTGCTGGCACCGGACGCCGAACTCCGTGGCTACACGGCTGAGCGTGCCGTCGCCGAGGTCCTGGAAAGCGTCCCGGTGCCCCGAACACTTGCCGGGGTCTGACGCGGTGCCGGGGCCGGGCACCATGCCGAGGGCTGGCACTGCAGCAGGATCGGGGTCGGAGGCGCGGCCGGGTCCGCGGGCCGGCGGCGGGCCGTTGTCGCGGGCGCTCGGCCAGGTCACCCGGACGGGGTGGGGTGCTCTCACCGGCGCGCTCGGGTTCGGCGTGGCCGCGGTCGCGCTGCGGGCCCCGGAGATCGGGATGCTGGCGGTCGGCTGCCTGACCGCGTTCGGCGTCGGCGCGGCCTTCATGGCACGCCCGGCACGCATCGAGGTCGGTATCGAGGTCGCCCCCTCCCGGGTCGCCCGCGGCGAGCCGGCGGTCGCCAGCGTGACGGTCCGCAACGCGGGACGGCGGGCCAGCTCGTCAGCCCGGTTGGTGGTCCCCTACAGCGACCGGGCTGACGGCGGCCGGGCTGACGGCGGCCCTCCCCCCGGCCGCTCGGCTCACGGCGGTCGGGGCAACAGCGGTCAGGGTTCGCGGGTCGTGCTGCGTCCGCTGCCGGCGGGCAGCCGCCGAACCGTCGCGGTCCCGCTGCCGACGGACCGCCGCGGCGTGCTGCGGATCGGGCCGGTGGGCCTGGTGACCACCGACCCGCTCGGCCTGTTCTCCCGGTACGAGTCGCTCGGTGGGCAGGCGCAGCTCCCCGTCCATCCGGCGGCAGTGCCGCTGGCGCCGCTGCCCTCCGCCCGCTCCAGCAGCCCGGACGGCCTGCCGGTGGACAGCCGCGTCGAGGGCGGGGTGACGTTCCACGCGCTGCGCGAGTACACGCCCGGTGACGACCTGCGGCATGTTCACTGGCGCAGCAGCGCCCGGGCCGGAACGCTGCTCGTCCGCCGGCACGTCGACCCGAGTGAACCCGTCACGACCGTCGTGCTCGACATCCGGCGGCAGGCCTACCCGGACGCCGTTGTGGACCCCGACGCGGGCGGTGGCGGCACCACGCAGGAACAGGGGCAGGGACAGGCGGCACGGGCGTTCGACACCGCGGTCGACACGGCGGCCTCCGTCGTCCTCGCGTCGACCCGGAGCAGGTTCCCGGTGCGGTTGCACACCACCGGCGGCCTGCGGCTGGACTGCCGGGACCGCCGTGCCGACGGCACCGCGGCGCTCGACGCACTGGCCGGAGCCGCCTGGACGGACGCCACGGACGCCGATGTGCCGCGCGATCCCCTGGCCGAGGCCGCGCGGAGCCGGGGCCGCCGCGGAGTGGGCTCGCTGGTGATCGTCACCGGCCGCCGCGAGATCGGCCAGCTGGCCGTGGCCGGCGCTCTGGCCGGCCAGTTCGAGCAGGTCGTGGTGCTGCGAGTCGGCGGCGTGAGCGTGGACAGCGGTGTGAGCTTGGACAGCGGTGTGAGCTTGGACGTGAGCGTGCCGGGCGCACCAGCCGGACCCGGGCCGGACCAGACATCACCCGGTGCGTCCCAGCGGTTCGAGTCGGTCGCCGACGGCCGGCTTCGCGTCCTGGACATCACCGACACGGCGCAGCTGACCTCGGTGTGGCCGAGCGTGGCGGGGGCACAGACCGCCGGCACGAGGCGGTCCTCATGAGCTCCCAGCGCGCAGGCGGCCCACGCCGCGGAGTACCGCTCGCCAGCCTCGTCGCGGTGGCGCTCGCGGCGGGCCTCGCCGGTGCCGCGTTCCACCGTGGCTTCCCGGCCTCCGATCTGTTTCCCCCGCTCGTCGTGGCGGCCGTCGTGCCGGTCGTCGTCACCGCGTTGGTCGTCTTCCTCCCCCCGCTGCGCCCGCTCCGCCGCGGGGCCGGCTCCTCGCCACGGCCGCCGCGGCCGGTGTCGGTGTCTGTGGGGGTGTCGGCGCTGATCTGGCTCGCTGTCGTCCGGTTCACCCTGTTCCGGAATGGTTCTCCGCGGGTGGAGGGCGCGCTGCCGGCGGTGTGGGACGGAGTGCTCAACGGGGGCGCCCGCCTGCTCGAGACGACGCTGCCCGTCCAGGGATCGCCCGACCTGCTGGTCGTCCCGCAGGCCCTCACCTGGCTCGCCGCCCTCGCCGGCGCGGAGCTGGTGGCCAGGACCCGGGCGCCGCTCGTCCCGGCGCTGCCGGCGATCGCGGTGTTCATCGCAGGCGTGCTGCTCACCGTGCCGGGTGCCGGGTCGAATCTCGGCGTCGCGGCCGGTCTGGTGGCCGCCGTGCTGGTACTGGTGATGTGCCGCCGCGCGGAGCTCACCGGCACCGCGGAGCTCACCGGCACCGCGGCCGCCGGTGCCAGCACCGGTGCTGGCACCGGCTCCGATGCTGGCGGTTTCGGTGCCGGTCGAGGCCGGCGGACGGGCCGGATGCGAGTGACGGCGGCGGTGCCCGCTGTCGCCGTGCTGGTGGTGACCGCGGGAATCGCGCCCCTGGCCGGACCGCTGCTCGCCGCCGCCGGTCCGGGTGACGGCGAGCGGTACGACGTCCGGGATCTGCGGCAGGTGACGCTCGATCAGCGGACGGCGCAGAGCCCCCTCGACCACGTCTCGGCCTGGCTCGGGCATCCCGACGACGTGCTGTTCCGGGTCAGCCCGCCGGTCGCGGGCAACATCCGGCTGGCGGTGCTGGATCGCTTCGACGGCCAGCGGTGGACGTCGTCGGCGCGCTACCTGCCGGCGGGTGGCCGGGTACCGCCGGGAACCGCTGCGGACGGTGCACGAAAGCCCGCAGGCGACGCGCCTTCGGTGACGTCGCGGCTGCAGATCGTCGCCCTGGACGGGCCGTTCCTGCCGCATCTCGACCGGCCGACCGCGCTCTCCGGATCCGGCCTGGCCGTTGACGTCCGGGACGGGACGCTGACCGCGGCGGAAGACCACACGGGAGGTGACACGGAAGGCGAGACGGACCCGGCTGACCGCCGCTACACCGTCGTCTCCGTCGCCCCCCGTGAACCGACCCCGGCGGAACTGGCGTCCGCACAGCTGCCTACCGGCGCGGATGTCAGCGAGACGCTGGCCCTCCCGCCGGGCCTGCCGAAGGTCGTGCGCGATGCGGCCCGAGCCGCCACCGGCGGGGCGATCACCCCGTTCCAACAGGCCCGCCAGCTCGAGCAGTATCTGCGGACCCTCGTCTACGATCCGTCCGCTCCGGCCGGGCACACCTACGGACACCTCGCGTACTTCCTCGGCACCAGCCGCGCCGGAACCTCCGAGCAGTTCGCCGCCGCCTACGCCGTGTTCGCCCGGGTCGTCGGGCTACCCAGCCGGGTGGTCGTCGGGTTCAGCCCGAAGCCGGACCGGGCCGGCGGCGACACCGCCACCGGCGATGTCAGGGCGGGTGATGTCGGGTCGGGTGATGTCAGGGCGGGTGATGTCCTGGTCTGGCCGGAGATCAGGTTCGAAGGGCTCGGCTGGGTGCCGTTCTACCCGACTCCGGCCGCGGCGGCGGACAACGGCGGCCAGGTCGCCACCACGGCCCAGGGCGAGCCGTCGGAGCGCGCGCAGCGGGTCGCGGAGGCCGCCGCGGTGCCGGCGCCACCGACGGCGCCGAACGAGGTGCCCCCGGCCAGGACGGACTCGAACCGGTCCGTGCTCCTCCTCGCCGGCCTGGGCGCCGCCGCGCTGCTCGTCATCGCCGCGGTGGGCTACCTCACCGCCGCGGCGGCGGCACCGAGGCTGCGACGGCGGCGCCGTGCGCGGGCGGCGCGCGCCCGGGAGCGAGTTGTCGGTGCCTGGCAGGACACTCTGGACGCACTCGACCTCGCGGGAGTCCCCGTGCCGGCCTCGGCGACGTCGACCGAGATCGTCACGATGGCCGGGGCCGGGGCCGGAGTCCGAGTCGCGGCCGGCATCGAGACCGGTTCCGCGGTCAGGACCGGCCTGACGGCCCCGGCCGGTTCCGCGGCCGCGATGGGCTCCGAGGCTCAGGCCGGTTCCGCGGCGATCGCCGACCTCGCGGCGCTCGTCACGGCGGCGCTGTTCGCCGGCGGCGAGGTGCATGAGGCCGACGCCGACGCCGCCTGGCGCCACGCCGACCGGGTGCGTGCCGAGCTGCGGGCGTCGACCTCGCGGACCGGGCGCGTCCGCCGGGCGCTGGCACCCGGCCGGCTGGCTCACCGCCGGTCGACGCTGTCCCGCCCGCCGGGTTCATCCCACCGGTCGAATGCCGCGCAATCGGGTGAAAGAGGGAACGGCCGGTGACTGGAAGCAGCGGGGAGGGGGCGACCGACCCCTCCCCGGAGCATGACCCAACGGGGCAGGGGGCGATCGACGGAGGCCTGTCAGCCACCGGCGGACATGATCCGCTCATCAACGGCTACCGGTCCTTCACACCGATCGGGCAGGGCGGTTTCAGCATCGTCTACACCGCCTACCAGGACAGGTTCGACCGCACCGTGGCCGTCAAGGTCATCAGCTCGGACCTGCGGGACTCCGCGGCGGCACGCCGGTTCACCCGCGAGTGCCGGGTCGTCGGCAAGCTCACCGGGCACCCGAACATCATCACGGTCTTCGAGGCCGGTTCCACGGCCGACCGCCGCCCGTTCATCGCGATGCAGTACCTGCCCGGCGGTTCCGTCGCCGACCTGCTGCGGCGGAACGGGCCGCTCGGCGTCGCCGACACCCTGCGCATCGGGGCCGCCATCGCGGACGCCCTGCAGGCGGCGCACAAGGCGAAGATCCTCCACCGTGATGTGAAACCCGGCAACATCCTGCTGTCCGAACGCGGCGACCCGGTACTGAGCGACTTCGGGATCGCCAGCCGCGGGTTCGGCGCCGACATGTCGGCCAGCCAGGACGCGTTCACCCCGTCGTTCGCGGCACCGGAGGTCCTGCGCGGTGACGAGCCCAGCGTCGCCTCCGATCTGTACGGGCTGGGCGCGACGATGTACGCGATGCTGGCCGGAACCCCGCCGTTCGGGGTCCGCCCCGGCGACAGCCTGGCCACGATGATGCTGCGGGCGCTCACCGAGGAGCTCGCCCCGATCCGTCGTGGGGACGTCCACTCCGATGTCGACGGCCTGCTGCGCGCGCTGCTCGCCCGCGATCCGTCGGCGCGGCCGCGTGACGCCGCCACGGCCGCGGACGAGCTGCGCCGGCTGCACTCGCTCGAGGGGCTGACCCGGCGCCCCGCCCCGCGCCCTCCCGCCGACCCGCCACCTGCTCCAGCCGATCCATCACCCGGGGCCGCACGCCCGGCCCCCGCTCCAGAAGAGATCGTTCCGCCGAGCACCCTCGGCCCGGGCAACCCCGGCGCCCCCGACCGCTCCCGCACTTCGGACGACGCTCCCCCGGCAGCGCGCTCCGTCGCGCCCGACCGCGCCGCCGCGGCGTCCGCCCCGCTGTCGGAGCACACGACCGCACCAGGCCCCGCCCCCGCGGCGGCGCCCGCGCATATTCCGGAGGATCCGGAGGAAGACGCGGGAGCACCGGCCCACCAACCCGGTCACCAGCTTCATCACGGTCTGGAGGATCTGAGTGCCGCGGGGCTCGCCGGAGCGCGCCCGCCGGGACCGCCCGCCGACGAGGTGTCCGGGCAGCGGGATCCGGACCTGGACGACGACCGCCCGATGTCCGCCTGGCGCCGGTGGATCCGGATCACCGTGCCGGTGGCCGTGGGGCTGGCCGTGGCGATGCTGCTGGTGATCGGGCTGCTCGTGCCGGACGGCGACAGTCCGCCAGGACCGGGGTCGGCGTCCTCGACGTTGACTGCCTCCGGGGCCCCGGACCCAACGGATCCCAGCTCCGCCCGGCCCTCCGGGCTGCGGGCCGTCGACAACGGCACCGTCATCAGGCTGACCTGGACGAACGGATCCGCTCCTGGGGACCTGGTGCTACGAGTGTTCGACCCGGCCACCGCGATCGCCGCCATCGTCCTGCCCGCCGGCGCGACCGTGCACGAGCTGAAGGACGTGGATCCCGAGGCGCGGTACTGCTTCACCGTCGGCGCCATTCTCGGAGTGACCAGGGAGAGCGGCGTCGAAGGGGCGTGGTCGGACTTCGCCTGCATCCGAGACGCCACCCCTCCCCCGACCCAGAAGTGAGCCGGTGTGCCAGTCGTCGACAGGCCGGCTCAGGTGCCGGGCGACAGGCGGCGGGCGGCGGCGCGGGCGGCGAAGAGCGGCATGCCGAGACGTTCGTTGACCGCCTGGGCGGCGTCGAGTGCGCGGCGGGCCCGCTCGTGGTCGCCGACGATGGCGGCGAGCGTGCCGACGTACAGCTGCCCGGAGCCCATGCAGACGCCGCCCGGGGCGAACACGATCACGGCGTCGGCCCAGGGTTCCACCCGTTCCAGCAACGGCCGGGCCCAGTCTCGGGCGTCGGATCGGGTGCGGGCATGCCAGCACCACTCGGTCAGCAGGATCAGCGAAGCGGTCGCCGGCGGGCCGGAGCCGATCGCGGGCAGCCCCGGGCGCAGCAGCGGCGCCAGGACGGCGAGGGAGGCATCCGCGTCACCGGCCTGTGCCAGGCCGAGGGCCCGCACGATCAGCCAGCCGGGATGGTCCGTCGGTGCCGGAGCCGCCGCTTCGGGCAGCGCCGCCGCCAGCGCCCCAAGCTCCCAGGCGACCATGCCACCGATCGCCTCGACGGACGCCCGGGCCACCGCGGCGGCCTGGGCGGAGGCGGTGAGCAGCGGGGAGAAGACCGACTCCGCCTGCCGGCGGGCGTCGTCGAGACGTCCCGACATCAGGTCACGCATCGCCTTCCACCAGCAGGCGACGAGGGTGAAATCGTCGTAGCGCAGCCGGCGGGCGGTGGCGGCGAGCAACTGGGCCTGCCCGTCCGCCTCGGCGAGCTCACCCAGTTCGAGCAGGGTCAGGGCGCGCAGCTGCGCCACGGTGAGGCGGGCACCGACGTCACCGGCGGCCAGTGCGCCGAGGCGGTCGAGCACGGCCAGGCGCCGGGCTGCCAGGTCGGGGCGCCACCAGGTCACGAAGCGGGCCAGCAGCACCATCCGCTCCAGGTCGGCCGAGGCATCCTCGGTCGCCTCGAACACCGCCTGCGCCGCGGTCAGGTGTTGCTCGGCGCGCCGGAGATCGCCGGCGAGCGCGAAGCGTGCCGCGCAGGCCGCCTCGACGGCTCCCGCCGTGGCCGGGGTCAGTCCGGGCAGGCGGCGTGCTTCGAGGAGGCGGGCGAGAACGTCCGGTGCGGTCTCGCCGGCCATCGACCAGTAGCCGGTGACGGGACCGCCCGCGGCTTCGAGCGCGGCCTGGGCCGCGAGATCGGACTCGCCGGCGAGCGTCGCCTCGTCGTAGGTGGTCGCCAGCAGCTCGGCGGACTCGGACAGGCGCCCGGCGCGGTACAGGGCCCGACCGGCAGCCAGGCCCAGCCGCGCCCGCTGCCGTGTCGGTGACAGCTGTTTGGGTGACAGCTGTGGGGGTGACAGCTGTGTCGGTGGTGGCGTCTGCGGCCGCGAGAAATGCGGCGGTTGTGGACCTGCCGTGGTGGGAGTCCGGTCCAGGCCGCGGCGGGCCCAGCTGACCGCGCCGTCGAAGTCCGCGACGACGAGGGCTGCCTCGGCCGCGGCGAGAGCGGCGCCCGCGGCCCGCGGATCATCGCCGCGCAGCAGATGGTCCGCGACCGCCTGCACCCCGGCGCCGCCCGCCAGCAGCACGTCGGCGCAGCGTCGATGCCAGTCGGCCTGCAGCCGCCGGGTCGTGCGGGCGACCAGGCTCTCCCGGACCAGCGCATGCGCGAACCGCACGACGCCCGGCTCATCGGCGATCAGTCCCGCGCGCACGGCGTTGTCGAACGCCTCGTCGAGGGCGGCGGACGTCGTTACCTGATCACGACCGCCGCGAGACGAACCGCTCGACGATCCGTCGTCGGCGACCTGGGCGATGACATCCCAGGCGACATCGTCGCCGAGCACGGCGGCCACGCGCAGCAGTCCGCGCGCGGGCTCGCCGAGCGCGGCGACCCGCGAGCTGATCACGTCGATGACCCGGTCGGGCAGGTCACGCGCGGGACGTCCGGCGGCGACCAGCCGGGTGAGCTCGGTCATGAAGAACGCGTTGCCGGCGCTGCGCTCGGCCACCACCGCGGCGACCGCGGCGACGTCCGCCGCCGCGGCCTCCGAAGCCGTGATGTCCGAAGCCGTGATGTCCGTAGCCGTGGTATTCCCTGGCGCGACGGGTGACCCGGGCCCTCGGGCGGGAATCGCGCCCACCCGCGGCATGATCGCGGCGACGTATTCGGCGACCGCGGTGGAGGCAAGCGGCCGAAGCCGAAGGTGGTCGCCCGGCAGCCGACCGAGCTCGGCCAGGAACGCCTCCAGGGCATCCGAGGCCCCCGCGGAGTCCGCGGGGCCGGCCGGATCACCGCGATCACCGCGATCAGCGCCGCTGCCACCACCGGCATCGGCGGCGCCACCCAGATACTCGTCGCGGACCGTGACGCTGATCAGCAGGGGCCGGTCGGCGTCGGTGCGGCCCCGGACGAGAGCGGCCAGCACCCGAAGTGACGCCGCGTCAGCCCACTGCAGGTCGTCGACCACGATCTTGGACAGCCCGGCGCCGGCCGCCGGGTCCGGGCCCTGGCCGGGGGCCTGCCCGAGGACCTGACCGGCTGCCGGGACAGGCCCCGGCTCGGCACCGAGCGCCGCCGCGAGCAGGAGCGCCCACGAACGAACGGATGCCTCCGCCGGCGGTGCCAGCGCCGGAAACAGTGCCCGGCACAGGTCGTACGGGGCGGCGTCGTCGCCTGGAAGGCAGCGTGCCCGGCCATGCACTGCGCTCGGCGCTGCGCCCCGAACCGTCCCGTCGGCAGCGGGAAGCGTCGCCAGGACCTCCGTGACCAGGCGTGTCTTGCCGACTCCGGCGGGGCCGGACACCACCAGCGCCCGCGCGCCGCCTGCCGGTAGATCGACGACGGCCCGCGCCCGTTCCAGCTCGGCGGCACGGCCGACGAACGGCGACGACGCCCGTGCCAGGGCAGTCGGTGGCGCTGCGAGGGCTGGCTGTCGCGCCGACGCCAGCGGCGGCGGCGGCGAAAGTACCAGCGACGAAGGTGCAGGCGGTGCAGGCTGCGACCGGGGCGGGACATCGGTCCGGGCCGAGGGCGCGGACACCGTGGAGCGGCGTCCAGGCCACCAGCCGGGACGTGCCGCGGCCGGGTCCGCCTGGTGCACGGCGGCCTCGACCGCGCGCAGCGTCGGGCCCGGGTCCAGGCCCAGCTCGTCGCGCAGCAGGGCGCGAGCCCGGGCGAGCTCGGACAGTGCCTCGACCTGGCGGTCGGCGCGGTAGAGGGCAAGCGCCCGCATCGCCACCAGGCTCTCGCGGGTCGGCTGGGCGGCGACGACGGCCGCGAGCTCCCCCAGCAGTCCCCGATGGTCACCCAGGTCGAGGCGGGCCAGCGTGTGGCGCTCGACGGCGAGCAGCCGCTCCTCCCGCAGCCGGCTGGGCTGTTCGGGAAGGGCGTCGTCGAGCAGGCCTCCGTAGGGCTCGTCGCCGCGCCAGCGGCCCAGGGCGGCCCGCCCGGCCGCGGCGGCCAGCTCCGGGTGGCCGTCACGGAGATGCGCCTCGAGCCGCGCCGCGTCGTGGCGGAAGGCGGCGGAGTCCAGCTGACGGACCGGGTCGGTGAGGATCAGCTGGTAGCCGGTGGCCCTGGTGACCAGCAGACGTGCCTGCGCCGCCGGAACGTCAGGCTCGAGGCGACGCCGCAGCCGGGAGATCCACCCCTGCAGGGTGGTGGCGGCTGTGGCCGGTGGCTGCCCCGACCACAGCTGGTCGGCCAGCCGGGCCGGTGACAGCGGTGCCTGGCACTGGGCCACCAGCAGCGCGAGCAGGGTGGCGGCCCGCCCGACACCGAGGTCGAGATCGCGCCCCTGGACGTCCCACGCCGTCACCGCGCCCAACACCCCGAGACGCATCGGGCCACAATAGGGCTGCCGTCGGGCCAGGCGCACCTGCCTGCCGTGGTCGGCTTCCCGACCGGTACGTGGCCGACCGGTACGTGGCCGACCGGCGCCTTCGCGGCCTGTGCCCTCAGGGATCTCCGTACCAGCGGCTCGTACCAGGCGTCCACCAGGGCCGTACCAGCCGCCCTGGTGAAGGTCGTCCCATGACCTCCACGGAAATCCCCGCCCACGGCGGATCACGCTCGAACCGACCTGGACCCGCGGCCACCGGCGCGCCCTGCGGTCCCTCTCCCTCTTCCTCCGCTGTTTCCGCACTCGGTTCTGCCGCCGCCAGCCGGACCGCTGACGGGCGACGACCGCGTCGCGAGCTTGTGGTGTTCCTCGCCGTGACCTTCGGGCTGACGGCTCTGAGCACGGCGGTGGCGCTGGGCCAGTCCGTCGATGTCCGCCATATCGGCGACGCCTCCGGCCTCGGGCAGACCGCCATGTACGCGCAGGCGCTCTGGCCGCTGCTCGGCGCGGTGGCAGCCCGGCTGGCGGTGCGGCGCCCCCACCGTCCCGGTACTGGCGCCGACCAGGCTGGTCCTGCCGCCACCAGAGCAGCTGCTGCCCCCGGCGGTGCCGACGGCGCTGCCGCCCGGGACGGATGGGGGTGGCGGCGGCCGTCCGCGCGCGTTCTGGGCCTGGCCTGGCTCTACGGGGTGAGCTACCCGCTGCTGGGCGGACTCGTGTTGTGGATGACCGGGCTCGGCGGCTTCGACGGTGCCGGACTCGCCGACACCTTCGCGCTCGGCGGCCTACCCACTGCCGTCGGCACGGCGCTGGCCGTGGTGCTGGGTCTGACCGTGGGCTGCGCGCCCTACGTCCTGCTGGCGATCGGGGAGGAGGTCGGCTGGCGCGGCGTGCTCGTCCCACATCTGGCGGAAGGGAACTCGCCGGCCAGGGTCGTGCTGCTCGGCGGCCTGATCTGGTCGGCGTTCCACCTTCCGATCATCGTCGCCCTGGGCGGGACTCCGGACGGCGTGCCGACGCCGGTCGCCGCCGTCTGCTTCACGGTCGCGCTGACCGCGCTGGGCGCGACGCTGGCCTGGCAGCGGCTGCGCCACGGCCTGTGGCCGGCGGTGGTCACCCATGCCGCGGTGAACGCGACGCTCTACACGGTCGTCGAGCCGGCCACGACTGACCGGGCCCACACCGGCTGGTTCGGAACGGAGACCGGCCTGCTGCTCGCGGTGGCCTCGGTCGTCGCGGCGGTCTGCTGGTCGCGGCGCGCGCCGCTGCGCCCCTCCGCAGCCGGCGCGGTCGTCGCGGACATCGCGGACATCGCGAACGCCGTGGACGCCGTGGACATCACGGCAACCCCGTCGGCCGCCTCGACGCAGGCCACGCCGAAGCAGGCAGCCCCGGCACAGGTCGGCGGCCCGGCACGGGCCAGCGAGCCCATCGACACCTCGGACATGCAGGTCGTGCATGCCATGTTCCGCCGGCAGTTCGGCCTCCTGCCCGATCTCGTCCGTGCCAGCCGGCCGGGGGACAGCGGCCAGGCGACAGCGGTCGCGGACCATCTGGACCTGCTGCTGGCCCTGCTGCGCGAGCACCACAGCGGCGAGGACAGGGTGCTGTGGCCCCTGCTGGTCGAACGGGCGCCGACGCTCACGGCGGCGGCGACGCTCGTCCTGGTCGGGCGCCAGCATGACGGTGTCGACCAGCTGGCCGACGCCGTCCGCCAGGCTGCGCAGGCCTGGCGCCGCGGGGCCGCCCTGGCGGACCGGGACCGGCTGGCCGGCCTGCTGGAGGATCTCGGCGTGGCCCTGGAGGACCACCTCGACGCCGAGGAACGCGAGATCGTCCCGCTGGCAGCCACCCTGCTCACCGCGACCGAGTGGGCGGCGCTCGGCCGGGACGGCTCGTTGAAGCTGTCCCCACGCCAGCTGCTGCTCTCGCTCGGGATGATCGAGGACGGTGCCGGGCCGCAGGGACTGGCACGGATGACCTCCGAGCTGCCATCGGTCGCCCGGCCGCTCGTCGCGGGCCTCGCCCGCCGGGTGCACCGCCGGACCATGCGAACACTGACCCGAGCCTGACCTTGTTCTCACACCCGCAGCGGAGCCCGGGCGAAGTCCGTCAGGCCGTCGGTGAAACCGACCGTCGGCTGGTAGCCGAGAACATCGCGGGCGAGGCCCGAGGAGGCGGTCACGTGGCGGACGTCGGCCGCCCGGTAGCGGCCGGTGACGACGGGATCAGGGCCGCCGTACGCGCGGGACAGTGCCCAGGCCATCTCACCGACGGTGCGCGGCTCGCCGCTGCCGATGTTGAGCGCCCGCAGCCGCCCGGGCTCACCGGCCCGCGGGGACAGCGCCAGGGCGGTGGCCCGGGCGACGTCCCGTACGTGTACGAAGTCCCTGAGCTGGGCTCCGTCCTCGTGCACCTGCGGGGCCTCTCCCCGCTCCAGGGCGCTGCGGAAGATCGAGGCGACCCCCGCGTAGGGGGTGTCCCTCGGCATCCGCGGGCCGTAGACGTTGTGGTAGCGCAGCGCGACCACCGATCCGCCGCTGGCGGCCGCCCAGACCGCGGCGAGATGTTCCTGCGCGACCTTGGTGGCGGCGTAGACGCTGCGCGGGTCCAGCGGCGCGTCCTCGTGCACAAGCGTCGGCTCCAGCGGCAGCCCGCAGCCGGGGCAGGCCGGCTCGTAGCGCCCGGCCCGCAGGTCGGCGTCGTCGCGGGGGTCCGGTCTGACCCGGCCATGGGTCTCACATCGGTACGCGCCCTCGCCGTAGACGACCATCGAGCTCGCCAGCACCAGCCGGCGCACACCGCGGCGGGCCATCGCGGCGAGCAGCACGGCTGTGCCGAGATCGTTGTGGCCGGCGTAGGCGGGCAGGTCGTCGAGGTCGACGCCGTGCCCGACCTTCGCGGCCAGATGGCACACCGCGTCCACTCCGTCGAGAGCGGACTCGACGGTGGCCGCGCTGCGGACGTCCCCGACGACGAGGTCGGCCGGCAGGTCCTCTCGGCTGGGCCGGGCCCGGTGGACGGCGGGATCCAGCGCGTCCAGCACCCGGACCCGCTCCCCTGCCGCCACCAGCGCCTCGACGAGATGGGACCCGATGAAACCGGCACCGCCGGTGACGAGGATTCGCACGATGGCGACGCTAGGCGCCCGTGAGGTGCCGCGGCACCTCACGGCTCCTTACAGGACGAGGAAGGACGAGTCGAGGAGAGGAGACGGGCGAAGTGCCGGCCAGCACTCTGCCAGGTCTCCGCCACCTCGAACCCGCTGACGGCGGCGAGGCCGGCGATCCCGTCGACTCCGACGCCGGCCCAGCGCAGCGGGGCGCTCACCAGGCCCTCCACCGCCAGGCGCGTCCAGTAGGAGCCGGTCGGCGCTCCGGGCGGGTCGAGTTCGACCAGCACGGTTCCGTCCGGGGCGAGCAGCAGGGCGATCCGGCGCAGCAGCCGGCCGGGATCGCCGCCGATCCCGATGTTGCCGTCGACGAGCAGCGTCTCGCGCCACCGCCCGGCACCCGGCAGCGGGCCGAAGACGTCACGGCACAGGGCCGAGGCACCCGACTGCCGCGCCAGCACGACGGCGAAGGGGGCGATGTCGATGCCGAGGACGGTTATCCCGCGGGCGGCGAGGGCGGCCGCGAGACGTCCGGGACCGCAGCCCACGTCGAGGGCCGGGCCGCGGCAGCGGGAGAGGAGGGACTCGTCGGCGTCCGAGGCCGGGCCCAGCCACCGGTCGACGCGAAGAGCCCGCCACTGCCCGTTCCGCCTTGCCAGCAGCGGGCTGCCCGGAGCGCGCAGCGCGGCGTCGTAGACGGCGCGCGGCGACGGGACACCCACCGCGGCCCGTGCGGCCCCGGTACCTGGGCTGTCGGTGCCCGGGCTGTCGGTGTCAGGTCTCATCCCGGCTGCGTCAGACGTGTCTCGCCCATGCCCCGGAAGGAGCGGGCCAGGGCGGCAAACCTTCCGCCCGGTGCCTGGGCCGCGACCGGCTCGACGTCGGCGGCCGTGTCGACGTCCCGCAGCATGGGCAGGTCCGCCACTCTCAGATCGGCCGCCTCGAGCCGGGCGTGCTGCACGGCGCCGGTGTCGGGGCGTGAGGTCGCGACCCCGCGAACCATGGCACCGTCGGCCGAGCGCAGGCCGAGCGCCCACCAGCCGCCGTCGAGCGCCGCGCCGAGGACCGCGTCCGTCCGTCGCAGCGCCCGACAGGCCTCGACCAGGGTTCGGACGCCTACCTGGGGGGTGTCCATCCCGATCAGCAGGGCCGGTTCTCCGCGGACGGCGTCGAAGGCGGCGGCGAGCCGCTCGTCGAACGGCCCGCTCGCCTGGGCGACGACCGGCACACCTGCCGGCAGCCAGTCACCGGGTGCTCCGTCGAGTACCACCAGGGGGCGCACGGGCCAGGCGAGGTGGCGGCTCGCGCAGGCGGACACGACGGTGTCCAGGGTGTCGGCGAGTGCGGCCGCTGCCAATGCCGATGCCTGTTCGGGCAGGTAGGGCGGCGTCAGCCGGGTCTTCACCCGGCCCGGCCGCGGCTGCTTGGCGATGACGATCAGTCTCACGGCATGCTCCGCAGCACGGCCGACATGTCCCGCACCGCGCGGGCGGTGCCCAGCGCGGTCCCGGTGACCTTCGACCGGCCCCGGCGGGGCAGATAGGCGACGTCGACCTCGGCGATGCGCCAGTCGGCCGCCGCGGCTCGGGCGAGCAGTTCCAGTGGATAGCCGAAGCGGCGGTCGACCACGCCCAGCGCCAGCAGTGCCTCCCGGCGGGCGGCGCGCATCGGGCCGATGTCGCGGACCGGTACTCCGCCGCGCCGGCGGAGCTGGTGGGCGACGATCGCGTTGCCGGTGCGCGCGTGCAGCGGCCACACCTCGCGCCGCACCGCCCGGCGCCGGCCGACGACGAGATCCGCCTCGCCGGCGGCGACCGGCGCGACCAGCCGCGGCAGTTCCGTCGGGTCGAGCGAGGCGTCCGCGTCGCAGACGCAGACGACGGGGGCGCGGGCGGCGAGCAGGCCGGCGTGCACGGCCGCCCCGTAGCCCCGCATCGGCACGTCCACGACCTGCGCGCCCAACGCCCGCGCCAGCTCGGCGGAGCCGTCGGTGGAGCCGTTGTCCGCGATGATCGCCCGGTAGCCGACCGGGATCCGCTCCAGCACCCAGGGCAGGGCGGCGGCCTCGTCCAGGCATGGCAGCACGACGTCCACCGTGTGGACGGCGCCGGAAATCGTCGGCGACTGACGTTCAGTGACCATGCTCGGCAGGCTAGTAACGGAACGCGACGCTGATTCTTACAGAACGCAGAAGGCGCCGACGGCGACGCCTGGTTGTTACGAAGCGCGGAAGACGCTCCGTCGGCACGCGGCAGAAGCCACCCGGCCGTCTACTGTTGGCCGATGGCCCGGGTGCTGCTCGTCGATGATGACCCGACCGTGGCGGACGTCGTCGACCGCTACCTCTCCCACGCCGGTTTCCAGGTGGACAGGGCCGGTGACGGCAACGCGGCGTTGGCGCTCGCCGCCGAGCGCCGTCCCGATCTCGTCGTCCTGGACCTGATGCTGCCTGGCGTGGGTGGGCTGCAGGTGTGTCGCCAGTTGCGGGAACGAAGCTCCGTGCCGATCGTGATGCTGACGGCCCTCGGTGAGGAGTCCGACCGGGTCACCGGGCTGGAGACGGGTGCTGACGACTACATCACCAAGCCCTTCTCCCCTCGTGAGCTGGTTTTGCGGGTCCAGTCGGTGCTGCGCCGGACGTTGGCGCCGCCGCCGGCCGGCCGCGGCGTGCTGAGGGCCGGCTCCCTGGTCGTCGACGTCGCCGCCCGGGTGGCGACCCGCGACGGCGGGTCCCTCGCGCTGACCGTGCGCGAGTTCGACCTGCTCGCGTTCCTGATGGCGCATCCGGGTGAGGCGTTCTCCCGCGTGACGCTGCTGGAGCGGGTGTGGGGCTGGACCTACGGCGACGCCTCGACCGTGACCGTCCACATCCGCCGGCTGCGCGAGAAGGTCGAGGCCGACCCGACGAGCCCGGCGCTGCTGCTGACGGTCTGGGGCATCGGGTACCGGTTCGACGCCGGCGTCGAGACCGGGGCCGGTCTCGGGGCCGAGACCGGGGCTGGAGCCCGGGCCGGTCTCGGTCTCGGTCTCGGCACGGGCGTGGCCCCGTCATGACGGACCTGCTGCACATCGTCGGGATCGCGCTGGCCTGCTCGCTGATCGCCCCGCTGCTCGTCGCTCCGTTGCTGCGCTGGCTGCGGCGCGCCTCGATCCGCGTCTGGGGCGCGGTGCTCGTCCTCGCCGGGGTCGTCGCCATGGCGGCCGGCGTCGCCGGAACGGCCCAGGCGATGTTCCTCTCCGACCACGACCTCGATGTGGTTCTCGTCGTGCTGGCGGTGTCCGCCGTGGCCGCGACCGTGACGACGCTCTGGCTCGGCCGCCCGCTCGCCCGGGCGTCCATCATGGTCACCCAGGCGGCCGGGCACCTGGGCGAACCCACCTACGATCCGGTCCGCCGGCCGCCGCCGACAGCCGAGCTGGCGGCGATCACCCGGGCGCTCGACGAGTCGCACCGGCGGCTGGTGGCCGCACGAGAACGGGAACGGGCGCTGGAAGCGAGCCGCCGGGAACTGGTCTCCTGGGTCAGCCACGACCTGCGGACGCCGATCGCCGGCATCCGTGCGACCGCCGAGGCTCTCGACGACGGGGTGGTCACCGACGCCGCCACCGTCGCCCGCTACCACCGGGCCATGGTGCGCAGCTCGGAACGGCTGTCCAGCCTCGTCGACGACCTGTTCGAGCTGTCGAGGCTGCATGCGGGCTCGTTGGAGCTCACGTTGGAGACGGTGGCGCTGCGCGACGTCGTGTCGGACGCGGTGGCCGCGGCGGACCCGCTCGCCCGGGCGAAGGGCGTGCTCCTTCACGGCGAGGCCGACGACACCGCGAAGGTCGACGTCGACGTCGCCGAGGTCGGCCGGGTGCTGGGCAACCTGCTGGCCAACGCGATCCGGCACACCCCCAGCGACGGAACGGTCGCGGTGACGGCGAACGTGTCGGCGGCACATGCCGTGGTGTCCGTCGCGGACACCTGCGGCGGGATTCCCGAGGCGGACATCGACCGGATCTTCGAGACCGGTTTCCGCGGCGAGCCCGCGCGCACGCCCAGCACAGGTGGCGCGGGCGACGACGGCCCGCCCGCGGCCACCGCCCCCGAGGGAAGCCAGTCGGGACTCGGCCTGGCGATCGTGCGCGGCATCGTCGAGGCCCACGGTGGCGGTGTGACCGTCCACAACGTCGACGGTGGCTGCCGGTTCGTCGTCGAGCTCCCGCTCGCCGCCTGAGATCCGCACCGCCCGCCGAACGGCGGCTGCCAGCCGCCTCCCACCGATCACCCGTCACACCTCTCGGTACCCGTCAACCGCCCGCTACCCGTCAACCGCCCGCTGCCTGCGCGCGGTACGACGTCTCGCTGCCCGGACGGCCATGATGGCGACGGCGCCGGCCCACACCGCCCCGAGCACGAGGGCGAGGTTGCGCCGGTAGGGCAGCGGATTCGTGGTCGGGTTCCCGGGCGTGCCCCCGTAGCCGAGCCACAGCGGCAGGCACATCAGCGCCACCGAGGCCGAGATGATCAGGGCACCCTGCACCACGGCCCGGTATGGCGCCGGGACGAACCGGCTGAGGGCGAACCCGACAAGCGCGGTCGCCGGCACCAGCACGAGGTCGTGCACGATGACCCCACCCGCCAGCCACGACAGCGAGTTCGGCGGGTTGGCCGGTCGCGGATGGGTGAACAGGCCGGCGAGCCCGTAGCCGAGCGCCGCGAGGCCGGCGGCGACGAGCACGGCCCGCACGACCCGCACGACCCACGGATGGTTGCCGGTCACACCATCACCACCCGGTGCACCCACTTTGTCTGCAGGACACCTGGCCGGTTCGGCGCGATCAGCCGGGCCGGGTAGCCGTGCTCGATGTCGAGGAGGGCCCCGTCCAGCCGGGTCGCGAGCAGCGTCAGCGGATCGCGGGCGTGCGGCGGGGCGACCTCGCTTGTGCGGTAACCGCCGCGGGCCTCCAGCGACTCCGCCCGGACGGTCGCCTCGGCCGGGATGCCGGCCCGGTCCAGCAGATCGCGCAGCCGCACCCCGCCCCAGGTGGCGTCGGCCGACCAGCCCTCGACACAGGTGATCGGCAGCCGGGACGTCGCGCGGCCCAGGTCGTGCAGCTCGGTCAGGGTCAGGGTGAACGGGCGCGGGCCGACGACCTCGAGCCGGTAGCCGGCGTCCCGGGCCACCCGCAGGACGCCGGCCGCGGCGGCGGTGCGGTTCACCGGCAGCCCCTGCGGCCCGAGGTTCGGCTGACGCGGCGTGAGCAGCGCGGTCTCGGCGAGTCCGGGCACGAACTGGCCCGCCGTCGACACCATGATCACACCGGCGGCGGTGCCGACCGCGATGCCGAAGCCGCGCCGGGACAGTCCGCCGCCCGGCGGCTCGGGCACGCTGACCCGGTCGGTCAGCTGCGACCGGTCGGCCCTGCGACGTCCCACGTTCGCCCGGACGACGGCCAGCTTGGCGGCCACGTGCACCACCAGCGCGCCGATGGTGACCCAGGCGACCCAGTAGTGGGTGACCGTGAAGAAGAACCGGAACCGGTACCACTGGGCGATGTTGGCGATCCCGGTCGCGAGCTGGAACAGCGCCCCGGCGATCAGCGGGAGGATCGAGATCCGCTCCAGTGCGTGCCCGACCGTCCGCACCGGCGGCCACTCCCACAGCCGGGGGTAGACCGTCCACAGCTTCGCCAGCAGCAGCGGCACGCAGGCGAGCCCCGTCGCCACGTGAACGCCCTGGGTGAGCCGGTAGAACCACACCGGCCTGGACGGCCAGGTCCACCAGCCCGGCGGATGCTGCATGAAATGCGACACGAGTCCGGTCAGGAACGCCGTGGCGAAGGCGGCTCCCAGCCAGAGCCCCAGCAGCGACGCGACCCGTGGGTCGTGCAGGCGGCTGGAGAAGGCGTCAGCACGCAGCGGACCGCGCCGCAGCCGACCGGGCGGCGGCGCGACGATGCGGTCGAGCAGTTTCATGCACGCAACGTAGGCAGCGTCTGGCCCGTGATGGCCGGCCCGGCGCATTACGGTCCGCGGAAGCGTCCGCCTGGCAGGGTGCCATTCCCGGCGGGCGCCGTCAGGCTGTCGCGTCATGGTGATCCGTCCGCCGTCCGAGGCGCCCACGCCGACGAGCCCCGCCCGACCGGCCACCGATCCGCGGACCGCGTCGGGAGCCAGCCGTCGTCGACGGGCTCTCGTCGCCGCCGCCGGGGCCCTCGCCGGGGCTCTCGGTCTGGAGTTCGCGGTCATCGCGCAGCCGGGCCCGCTGCCCGGCCCGCCGGCGGTGCTCTACCTGGTGCTCGGCTGGTGGGCGGTGGCCGCGCTCGGGACGTGGCTGTTGATCCGCGCGGGCTCGCGGCGGGCCACGGTCTGGCTGCTGCTGACGGGAGCCGTCGCGGTGCATGTGCTCGCGATCGCCGCGGGCCCCCGGATGAGCGACGACCTTTACCGCTACATCTGGGATGGTCGCGTCCAGGCGGCCGGCATCGACCCGTACCGCTACCCGACCAGCTCCCCCGAGCTGGCACAGCTGCGCGACGGCTGGCTCTGGCCGGACGACGCCGGCTGCGCCGCGCGTGACCGCGGCCCGGGCTGCACGAGGATCAACTATCCGCAGGCGCACACGATCTACCCGCCCGTCGCGCAGGCGTACTTCACCGCCGTGCACTTCCTGCCGGGGCCGCCGCGGGAGAACAAGGTCCAGCTCTACGCGGCGCTGACCTCGTTGGCGCTGACCGGCCTGCTGGCCTCGGTCCTCGCCGCGCGCGGGCAGCCGATCGGGTACGCCGCCGCCTACGCCTGGGCGCCCGCCGCCGGCCTCGACGCGGGCATGGACGCCCATGTCGACGTGCTGGCGGCGCTGTTCGCCGTCGGGGCCTGCGCGTTGCTGACCCGACGTGAGCCCGTGCCGGGCCGACCCGACGAACCCGGACCCGACCGGGGCGGCCGGTGGGGCTGGTCGGGCCGGTGGGGCTGGTCGGGCCGGGCCGGCCGGCCAGCTGGGCAGGGCGGGCCGCGGTCGCGCCCGTCCACCAGGGTCGCGGTCGCGGCCGGTGCCCTGATCGGGGCCGCCGTCGCGGTGAAGCTCTATCCGGCGTTGCTGCTGGTCGCCGCCGCCCGCCGCCGGGTCCTGGCGGTCGCAGGCACCGCCGCGGCCGTCGTCGCGCTGTCGTACCTGCCGCACGTGGCCGCCGTCGGCCCGGACGTGGTCGGCTTCCTGCCGAAGTATCTCTCCGTCGAGGGCTACCAGGACGGCCACCGGTTCCTGCTGCTCGGGCTGCTGGGCTTTTCCGGGACGTCCGCCAAGCTCGCCGCGGGCGTCGTCCTGGCCGGGGTCGCCGTGGCGGTCTGGCGCGCCGATCCGGCCAGGATCGGCACGGAGCTCGGCGCGCTCCGGCTGCTGGGGGCGGCATTCCTGCTCGCCACTCCGGCCCAGCCCTGGTACGGGATACCGCTGGTGGCGCTCGCCGTGCTCGCTCGGCGCCCCGAGTGGCTGGCCGTCGCCGCGGCGCCCTACGTCCTGTACATGTCGCTGTTCACCGGGCATCTCGCGCTCGATGATCGGATCACCCGCCCCGGCGGTTACGCCGTCGGGGCCGTCGTCGTCCTCGTCGCCGCCGTCGTCCGGGTCGCGGTTCGTTCCGGGAACGCGGCCAGGAGCAGCTCCGCCTGGGCCACGGAAGACCAGAACGGGCAGGGGCTCGGATCAGGGAAGGTCGAAGGGGAGCGTCATGCCGTCCAGGGCGGCCGGGCAGGGGCATGACCGCGCGGACGGCACCGGCAGGGTCGGAACGACCCGGCACACCAGGTCACGCAACGATTCGATGTTGCGCGCGAACACCTCGAAGACCTCGGCCTGGCTGACGGCCGAGGCCGCGTCCACGCCCGCGTCATAGTCCGTCACCAGCGCGAGCGCCGTGTAGCAGACCGCGAGCTCCCGGGCCAGGACAGCCTCCGGATGACCGGTCATGTTGACCAGCGACCAGCCCTGCCCGGCGAACCAGCGGGATTCGGCCCGGGTGGAGAAGCGCGGTCCCTGCACCACGACCATCGTCGCGCCGTCGACCGGAGCCTGGCCGGCCTCGGCCCCGGCCTTCAGCACCGCCGCACGCCCGGCCGGGCAGTACGGGTCGGCGAACTGAACATGCGCCGCACCGGAGTCGTAGTAGGTCTGCGCACGCCCCGACGTCCGGTCCACCAGCTGGTCCGGCACGACGACCGCGCCGGGCCCGAGCTCGGGGCGCAGGCTCCCCACCGCGACCGGGGCGATCACCTGCCGGACTCCGAGGCTGCGCAGCGCCCACATGTTCGCCCGGTAGTTGACCTCGTGCGCCGGCAGGCGATGACCCCGGCCGTGCCGGGGCAGGAACGCCACGGCCCGGCCACCGATCTCACCGACCGCGACCGCGTCGCTGGGATCTCCGTACGGTGTGGTCACGGCGACGTCCGTCATCCCGTCGAGCAGCGAGTAGAAGCCGCTCCCGCCGATCACACCGATCTCCGCGCCGGTCACACTCATCTCCCGTCGTCCGCGATCCGCGATCCGCGATCCGCAATCCGCGATCGGAACACCCGCTCCGGGCGGAAGCTACCGACGGAACGCGGCGGTCTCCCACGCGACGGGCCATCCGTCTCCGGTTCGTAATCGACGCCCGAACGCGGAGCCGGTATCCGGAGCCGGCATCCGGAGCCGGCATCAGCGGCCGGATAGCGTCGCGTTCGGATTCACGGAGGGTTCGCCGTGCCGACCGCGGTCGCGAACTCCTCGACCCGGTCGGTGCCGCCGGCGATCATGATCAGGTCGCCCGGCCCGAGGACCGTGCCGGCCTCGGCGTGGGTGAACTGGCCGCCGGGATGCTTCACACCGACGATGGTGATCCCGAACCGGCTGCGCAGGGCGGTCTTCTCCAGCGCGCGGCCGCAGATCTCGCGGGGGGCGCGCAGCTTCGCGATCGCGTAGTTGTCGTCGAACTCCAGGAAGTCGATGAGCCGGCCGGTCATCAGGTGGGCGACCCGCTCACCGGCGTCGCGTTCGGGGTAGACGACATGGTTGGCGCCGATGCGCTCCAGGATGCGGCCATGCTCGCGGGTGATCGCCTTCGACCACACCTCGGGGACGGCCAGGTCGAGCAGCACGCCGGTGGCGAGCACGCTGGCCTCGATCTCGGTGCCGATCGCGACGACGGCCCGCCGGAACTCGTGCGCGCCGAGCTGGCGCATCACCACCTCGCTGGTGGCGTCCGCCTCGATCACATGGGTGATCTGGCCGGACCACTGCTGGACCAGGTCATGGTTGCGGTCGACGGCGACCACCCGGTGGCCGAGCTCCTGGAGGGTCTGGGCCAGCGTCCCGCCGAACCGGCCGAGACCGATGACGAGGACGGCGTCCTCGCGGTTCCTGCTAGCCAACGATCGGCCTCTCCTCCGGTAGGCGGTACAGCTTGCGCCGTTCGCGCAGCGCCAGGGCGGAGGCCACGGCGATCGGCCCGGTCCGTCCGACGAACATCAGCACGATGAGTACACACTGCCCGAACGCGGGGAGCTCACCGGTGATCCCCGTCGACAGGCCGACCGCGCCGAAGGCGGACATGACCTCGAACAGGACCATGTCGAGGGTGTGCTCGGTCGCCAGGAGCAGGCACAGCGTGGCGGCGACGACCAGCGCGACGCCGAGCAGTGCGACCGCGAGTGCCTGGCGCAGCGCGGCCGAGGGGATCTGGCGGCCGAACGCGTCCGCTGTCTCGTCGCCGCGGGCCTCGGCCAGGATCGCGAACAGGAGAATCATGAAGGTTGTGATCTTGATGCCGCCGGCGGTGCTCGCGCTGCCACCGCCGATGAACATCAGCACGTCGGTGATGAGCAGCGTGGCCGGGTCCGCCTGGGCGTAGTCGATCGAGTTGAAGCCGGCGGTGCGGGCGGTGACGCTGGCGAAGAACGCCGTGAGCAGTCGGCCGCCGACACCGTGCTCGCCGAGCGTCGCGCTGTTACGCCATTCCACCGCCGCGATGGCGGCCAGTCCGGCGACGGTCAGCATCGCGTAGCCGAGCAGCGTCACCCGGGTGTGCAGCGACCAGGCCCGCGGCCTGCGCAGCTCGTGCCGCAGCTCGAACAGCACCGGAAAGCCCAGCCCGCCCAGAATCGCCCCGCCGGCGATCGCCAGGATGATGACGGGGTCGCTCGCGAAGCCCATCAGGTTGTCGGGGTACAGCGAGAAACCGGCGTTGTTGAAGGCCGTGACCGCATGAAACACGCTCTCGTAGGCGGCCCGGGCCGGGGACCGGTCGTAGCTCAGCCACAGCCGCGGGAACAGGACCGCGGCGACCACGGCCTCGACCGTGAACGTCACCAGTGCCACCGCGCGCACCAGCCGGCGCACGTCACCGAGACCGAACGACTGGGTCTCGACCGCCGCCAGCAGCCGGATGCGCACGCCCAGCCGGCGCGACACGAGCAGCCCCAGCAGCGACGCCGAGGTCATGAACCCAAGCCCACCCATCTGGACGGATCCCATCACCACCAGCTCGCCGAACGTCGACCAGTGGGTGCCGGTGTCGACGACCGAGAGCGCCCCGCTCGCGGCCCCGGTCGCCGTGAACAGCGCCGTCAGCACGGACGTCGTCCGGCCGGGTTCGGTCGCGGCCGGGACGAGCAGGAGCATCGTGGTCACCGCCACCGTGACGGAGAACCCCAGCACCACGAGACGGACCGGATGGGCCGCCAGCGCCGCCCAGGGGCCGCGCCTGCTCATCCGCCGGGCAAAGCGACCACTTTCCGGGCGCAGGATGCTCGAGAACCCGTCGTCACCAGCCGGCACGGCTCGCCGCAGCGCCACCACACCTCCCTGTGCCCGGATCTCTCGACGTGCCCGGATCTCTCGACGGCCATCATCCCGGCCGGGCCACCGCGGCCGGAGCTGGGCACGTGCCATGATTCTCGATCGGGCGATTCGACTTCGCCGTGTCAGGGCCGGTGCCTGCATGGTTTGCGTGCGCGGCCGGGCCGGGCGGGCTTTCCTGGATCGTGCCCCGGCGCCGGCCGGTCGCCGTGGGCGCTGCGGTTCTGCTGTGACGTCTGTGATGTCGTCCGGGAGGAGAAGGTCTGTGACCACGGTGGGCGTCGCGGGGGCATCCGAGGAGGGCACCGCGGCGATCATGGCAGCGGTGACGGCCACGCGGCTTCCCGACCCGTATCCGCGGTACCGGGAGATCCGCGAGCGCGGGGCCTTCATCACCGGTGAGATCGGTGGTCGCAGTGCCACGCTGGTGACCCGGCTCGCGGAGGCGTCCGCGGTGCTCGGCCATTCCGCCGCCGGCCACGGCTTCAGTGACGGCATCAACTACCGGGCCGGGATGCGCGACGGTCTGGGGTCGCTGCTGCGGGCCGACCCGCCCGACCACACCCGGCTGCGCCGGCTGGTGGGCCGGGCGTTCACCCCCGCGGTCATCGAGTCGCTGGCCGCGGAGGTCACCTCGCTGGCGAACGAGCTGCTCGACGAGGCACTCGAGCGGGCCGAGATCGACGCGGTCGCGGCGTTCGCCCGTCCGCTGCCGTTGCGGACGATCTGCCGGCTGCTCGGGGTGCCAGCGGCGGACGAGGAGGAGTTCGGCGGGTGGGCCGACGCGCTGACCCGTGGGCTGGACCCCTACTACCTGCTGACCGAGGAGGAACAGGCCGCCTGCCATCGGGCGGGGAAGGCGTTCGACGCCTACTTCGTCGATCTGATCGCCCGCCGCCGCGCGGCGCCCCAGGATGATCTGCTCAGCCGTCTCGTCGCCCTGCACGACGACGGCGACGTGCTCTCCGAGCGGGAGCTGCTGGAGCTGTGCGCCCTGCTGCTGGTGGCGGGCTATGAGACGACCGCGAACCTCATCGCCAGCGGAGTTCTCGCCCTCGTACGCAATCCCGACCAGCTCGCGGCTCTGCGTGCCGATCCCGGCCTGGTCGGTTCCGCGGTGGAGGAGATGATCCGGTACGAGGCGCCGGTGCAGTTCGTCGCGCGGACGTTCCTCACCGACGCCGAGATCGCCGGGCGGTCGTTCGCCCGTGGTGACGGCGCGATTCTGATGCTCGGCGCCGCCAACCGGGACCCGGAGGCCTTCGAAGATCCCGACCGGTTCCTCGCGGCGCGCTACACGGGTTCGGTCCGGACCCGGCGCCATCTCGGGCTCGGCGTGGGCATCCACTACTGTCTCGGCGCGCCGCTCGCCCGGATGGAGGCGGAGATCGCCTTCCGGGTGCTGCTGAGCCGCACCCGGTCGTTCGCGCTGGCCGCGGAGACTCTCGCCTACCGGCCCCAGATCGTCGTCCGCGGGCTGAGCGAGCTTCCGCTGCGCCTTTCGGCCTGAGCCGGCCACGGCCACCGGACCGGCTCAGGTGCCGGAGCCGTCCGCGCAGAGGCTTTCCCGGACCACCTCGAACGCGGTGCCGGCCGGGTTGATCTGGACGAAGGCATTGCAGGTGGTGGGTTTTCCGATGTTGTCGCGGAAACTGACAGGAGCGATGAGCCCACCCGCGTCGTAGCGGGTGACGGCACGTAGTGCGTCGATGAAGCCTTCGCGGGTGGGGCAGGGACCGGCGAGTTCCAGGCCGCGCAGGAACATGTCCGTGTAGAGGTAGGCGAACATCGCGAACTGCTGTTCCGGTTGACCCGCCGCGGGAGCGAAGGTGTTCATGGCCCGGCGATAGCGGTCCATGGCCGGGCCGCCGGCTTCGAAGGGGCGGAAGTACACGGGGAACGACACCCCGGCGAGGCGCGGTCCCATGGCGGTCAGCAGACGCTGGTCGTATCCGCTCAACGCGACGCTCGCGGTGATGTTCAGGTGGGCGGCCTGCACGGCCTGCATGATGGCGGCGAGGTCGTCCGGCGTCGAAAGCGCGAGAATCGCGTCGGCGTCCATGCCCGCGATCTGCTGCGCCGCCCAGGCAGCGCTCTCGGTGGCCGCGTTGAAGGGAATGGACCCGGCGACTGTGAGCCCGATCGATCGCATGGCGTTCACGTACTGGTCGGCGTTGTCCAGGGTGGCCTGTCCCGTGCCCGTAGTGAAGATCGCGACTCTGGTGCCGCCCGTGGCCTGGATGTAACGGCTGACGGTCTGGGGGGAGGCTCCGTAGCTGTCGGAGAACATGTTCGGGTGTTCGGCCCAACCGGACTCGACTGCCAGCCCGATCACGGGTACCTGTTGCTCGTCCAGCTGGTCCATCGCGTCGTTGAGGGCGACCGTGACCGTGATGAGACCGAAGACGGACTTACTCTGAACGAGAGCCTGGGTGACACTGACGCCCTGCGAGAGGGAGCCCCCGTCGTCGGCTAACTCGTAGGTGACCCGCCGGCCGTGGACGCCGCCCTCGTCGTTGGCCAGGCCGATCCGCGCGTCCACACCGAAGCGGGCGGAGGCCAGCGCGTCGGCGCCGATACCCGAGTCGGACACGACGAAGCCGAGATTCACCTGGTTCGCGGTGACCCCGGGGCTGTGACAGTCGACCGACGCCTCGGACCTGGAATCCGCTGCCGAGCAGCCAGCCACACCAGCCACACCGGCCACCGCAACCGCGGTGATGGCGGCCAACCGCCTCACCGAAACACCTGCACGCATGGCGCCCCCACGAACCGGCAGGCTGAGCGAACGGCCACCAGCGGGCAAAGCAGGCCGCTTCAACTCCCAGCAAAATGGATAAAATATCTCACTTGGACCCGATGGGGAATATAACGTGCTCGGCGGTGGCACGGATAGCCCTTCCGACCATCGGTCGGCACGGTCGGCGGCTCTCGCGGGTCGTCAGGTCGACCAGTCGGAACAGTCGCGGCGTTTACCGGGGCCAGACCCGGGCGAAGGTGAGGAGCTGGTCGACCATCAGGTCCAGCCGCTCCCCCAGCGACGGCTCGCCGGGCGGGCCTGGGGCATCGAGCTCCACCGGCACGGCCGAGTTGACCGTGAGTCCCAGCGGGGTCGGCCAGCCCCGCAGCGCGTGGACGATCGAGCGCAGCGAGGTCAGGGTCGTCCCGCCGGCCTGTGCGCCGTGGGCGCACACGATGAGGCCGACGGCCCGGCCGTCCAGGTAGGAGCGGGTGTCGCCGCGCAGGTCCTCCAGGTAGTCCAGGGCGTTCTTGACCAGGCCGGACACCCCGCCGTGGTAGCCGGGCGAGGCCACCACGACGGCGTCGCACGCGGCGACCGCGGCGATCAGCCGCTGGGCCGCGGGTGCCCGCTCCGGCCGCTCCGGCGCGTAGATCGGCAGGTCGAGGTCGGCGGAGGCGAAAAGGGTCGTCTCCGCCCCGGCCGCGGCAGCCCGGTCGAGCGCGGCGGCGACCAGGCGTTCGGTCGTGGAGCCCGCCCGGCCGGTGCCACCGATGCCGACCACGCGCAACGGCCGGCTCACGGGCGCGGTTCCTGGGAGGTCTGGGAGATCTGGGAGGCGGCGTGGTCCTCGATGGCCTTGCCGATCGCGGTCGCGGTCTGGTCCTTCCAGGTCTGGGAGAGGCTGACCTGCCAGTCCTGGGAGCCGAGCGGCCCGGCGGACGCACCGGTGAAGTGCGGGACGACCTCACGGGCGAACAGCTCGTAGCTGCGCCTGGTCGCCTCCTGGTCGGCGAGGTCGGCGGCCAGGATCAGGTAGGTGCCGAACCCGCCGGACTGCTGCCACAGCCGCTCGATCTGTTCGATCGCCATCTCCGGGGTGCCGCAGATGAACGAGCCGGTCTCGTTGCCCCGCCTGATCCGGTCGGCCAGCGGGGTGCTCGGGTCACCGGGGATCGGCAGCACCTTCGACTGGTAGGTTTGTACGTCGACGAGGCCGTACTCGACGTCCTTCGCGGCCTGTTCCACGGTCTCGGCGAGGTGCATCTGGCCCATCAGCCGCCAGGATCGCCGGTCGACGGTCTGCCCGTGCTTCTCGGCGACCTCGTTCGCCACCGACCAGTGCGAGCCGAGCACGTCGAAGCCGCCGGCCTGGCTGGCGGCGATCGACAGCATGCCGGCGCCGAACCGCCCGGCGGTGCGCGGGCCGGCCGGGGAGAAGGTGGCCGCCACGGCGATCTCGGGCCGGGGCCGGGTGTAGGGCGCGAGCTGCAGCACCGCGTCCTGCAGGGTGAACCAGTCCGTCTTGCGGGTGACCGGTTCCCGGCCGTCGAACAGCGCGGTGATCGCCTCGAGCGACTCCTCCATCATGGCCCGCTGGCGGTTGGTGTCGATACCGAGCATGTGCGCGTCGGAGGCGAGCTGCCCGGGGCCGACGCCGAACATGATCCGCCCGCGGGTCAGGTGGTCGAGCAGCACGATCCGGTCGGCCACGTTCAGCGGGTGGTGGTACGGAAGCGAGACCACGCCGGTGCCGAGCCGCAGGTGGCGGGTGCGTGCGGCGGCGTGGGCGATGAACACCTCCGGCGAGGCGATGATCTCCCAGCCGCCGGAGTGGTGCTCGCCGATCCAGGCCTCGTCGAAGCCCAGCCGGTCCAGGTGCTCGAGCAGGGAGACGTCCTGCTCGAGCAGGAGGGTGGGGTTGCGGCCGGCGCGGTGGAACGGCGCCATGAAGACACCGAACTTCAGCGGCCACCGCTCGCCCGCGGCCACCTTGGAGGAGATCTCCCGGGCTAACGACATGTGGTCCTCCTGTGCTCGCTTCGACTGGCCGGCAGACTCTCAGTTCGCAGGAAGTGAATCAAGAGTCGCATTATGCGAACGCTGGGCGGAGGTGTCGCCGGGACGCCTCACCCGTCCCGGCGGCGGCCGTGCGTGGCAGCGGTGACGGCGTCCGCCGCGGCTCTTACCTGTTCACCGAGCTCGATGACCCTGGCGCCGGACAGACGTCCGGTCGTCCCGTTCCCCCGCCCATCCCTGCCGTCCCGACCTTCCCGGCCGGACCGCCCGATGATCAGGCACAGCACGACGGCGACCGACCCGCCCGCGTCGAAGACCGGGGCGTTGATGGACGTCGGCCGGTACTGCGCGTCCGGGTCGACGGTCGCGGGCAGCGTGTCGGCCAGGTTGAAGGCGCGCCCGACATCCGCCATCAGCCGCCGCAGCGCGGCGGTATGGCTGGGCGTGTGCGTGGTAGCCGGCGCGGTCGCAGTCGCCGACGTGGTCGCAGCCGGCGATGCCGCGGCCGCCCCGGTGCGCGCGGCGGCACCCGCCCGCTCCTCCCCGTCCAGGTCGGCGACCAGGGAACTGAGCCGTTCGTAGAGGTGGTCCTCGATCTCGACCGCCCAGCCGCGGGAGCGGATGCCGGCGAGCCCCGGTGCCAGCCGGGCCAGCGCGTCGGCGGGCCGGTCGGGCCCCAACCGGGCGAGCCACGCCTCGGCGGCCGCGTCGTCCGCCCATGCCACGCACACCGCGCCGAGCGGTGGACGCGGCTGGATCCGGTCACCGAGACGCAGCCAGTAGGCGCCGTGCCGGACTCCGCCGGGCGCGGTGTCACCGGCGGGGGCATAGGGCAGGCCGATCTCGCCGACGAGCAGGTCGTCGTCCTCGCCGGGGATGCCGCCGGCCACCAGGGCGACGCAGGGTATGCCGGTCGCGGCGGCGAGGTCGCGGGCGAAGGGGCGGGCGGCGTCGATCGCGGTGCCGCCCTGCGCGGCGGCCCGCCCGGCGGCGATCAGCGCCGGGCCGAGGCGGTAGGTGCGCAGCTCCGGGTGCCGCAACAGCCAGCCGCGCCGAGCCAAAGCGACGATCATGGGGTGGACGGTGGCCTTGCTGACGCCGGCCGCCCTGGCGATCTCGGCGAGGGTGAAACCGTCGGTGGGCCGGCTGGCCAGCAGGTCGAACAGGTCGAGAAGCCGCTCGGTCTGCGGCGATGGTCGGCTCATGGTGCCGCGAATCTAACTCGTCCGGCGTCCGGGGCCGACCGGAAGCGTTCGCATAATGCGACTCTTGATTCGGCGTCTGCGTACCGTCAGGCTGTCCGACGTGGTGAACCGGATTGCGGGAAAAGTTGCCATCGTCACAGGAGCGGCGAGCGGGATCGGGCGCGCGGTGACCCGGCGGTTCGTCGCCGAGGGTGCCCGGGTGGTCGGCGGAGATGTCAACGAGGAAGGGCTGGCGGCGCTGGCCGCCGAGCTGGGCGACTCCTTCGCCGGCGCCCGCTGCGACGTCACCGTCGAGGCCGACGTCGCGGCGCTGGTGGAGCTGGCCACCAGCCGCTTCGGCGGGCTGGACATCGCCGTCGCCAACGCCGGCGGCGGAACCAACGCGGAGATCGTCGACCACGACTTCGCGGAATGGCGCCGGGTCGTCGACCTGTGCCTGCACGGGGTCTTCCTCACCGTGAAGCACGCGGGGGCGGCGATGCGCGCGGCCGGAGCCGGCGGCAGCGGCGACAGCGGCCCCGGCGGCGGCTCGATCGTGACGATCGCCAGCCTCAACGCCGTGCAGCCCGGCCGCGGCATGGGGGCGTACTGCGCGGCCAAGGCCGGAGTCGTGGCGCTGACCGAGGTGGCGGCGATGGAGCTCGGCCCGGCCGGGATACGCGTCAACTCCGTCGCACCGGGCCTGGTGCGTACCTCGGCAACCGGCCCGATGTGGAGCCTGCCCGGGCTCGTCGACGAGTACATCGACAACACCCCGCTCGGCCGGTTCGCCGAACCCGACGAGGTGGCGAGCGTCGTGCTGTTCCTCGCCTCCGACGAGGCGGGCTTCGTCTCCGCGAGCCTCTACGGCGTGGACGGCGGCGCCCGGACCAGGCGCTACCCGGACGTGATCGGCACCGCCACCCGCCTGCTCGGCTCGGGGGCCTGACCAACACCGAAAAGCCGGACCAACCCCTGGAAGGACGTGCCACCCGCGATGCGAGCTGCCCGCCTGCACGGCCCCCGCGACCTGCGGGTCGACGACGTCCCAGCCCCGTCCGCCGGCCCCGGTGAGGTGCTGCTGCGGCCCCTGTTCACCGGGCTGTGCGGCTCCGACCTGCATATGTGGCACGGCGGCACCGGGATGTCCGCGGGCCCGCTGACACTCGGCCACGAGTTCTCCGCCGAGGTCGTCGAGGTCGGCCCGGACGTCGACGACCCCCGGGTCGCCGCCGGGCAGCTGCGCCCCGGGGCACTGGTGTCCGTCGAACCGATGTGGACGTGCGGCCACTGCGGCCCGTGCCGCGCCGGTTCGTACAACCTGTGCCGCAACATGGTCTGGCACGGGCTGTCCGACCGGGCCGGCGCGCTCGCCGAGCTGACCGTCGTCCGGCCCGGCATGGTGCACGTGCTGCCCGAGGGCCTGGACGCCGTCCAGGGCGCGCTCATCGAGCCGCTCGCGGTGGCACACCACGCGGTGGGCCGGTGCGGCGACATCGCCGGCGGCAGCGCCCTCGTGCTCGGCGCCGGCCCGGTGGGCCTGGCCGCCGCGCTCGACCTGGTCGCCCGGGGCGTCGAGCGGCTGGTCGTGACCGAGCCGTCGAAGGTCCGCCGCGACGCGGTCAGCACCGTGCTGGCCGCCGTCGGCGCGGGCACCGCCAGCGTGGTCGACCCGACCGAGACCGACCCGGCGGAGCTGGCCAGGGAGCTGACCAAGGGCGAGGGCGTGGACTGTGTCGTCGACGCGGCCGGCGTCGAGCCCGCGTTCCAGTCCGGCCTGTCCGCCCTGCGCCCCGGCGGAACCATCGTCACCGTGGCGACCTACCTGAAGCCGGTGAGCCTGCATCCCCTGCTGACGATGCTCAGCGAGATCGACGTGCGGGCCTCCCTCGGCTACCGCGGCGACTTCCCACCGGTCGTCGACCTGATGGCGGCCGGCGCCTTCCCCATCGACGGCTGGGTGCGCCAGGTACCGCTCGCCGACGTCGCCGAAGCGTTCGAGCTACTGGACGCCGGCGCCGACATCAAGCTCCTCGTCGACGCAGGCGCATAAGCGCGCCGCTCTCACACCGGCCGGACAGCATTGCGACAGTTGCGGCTACTGCCACGTCCGGTGCGGCTACGTGGTGGGAGCAGGCCTGACCGGCGGCAGTCTGTGACGGTTCGTGGTCGTGCTGGCAGGCTGTGGGGCCATGGGTACGGGGGTCCCGGCAGCGGATGGCGCGGACACGTCGTCGGGGCTGGATTTCTTCGTCTCCTACACGCCCGCCGACCGGGTGTGGGCGGAGTGGATCGCCTGGCAGCTCGAGGCGGCCGGCTACCGGACGACGATCGGGGCCTGGGACTTCACCGCCGGCTCGCATGTCGCGCACACAACGCACCGGGCCATCAGTACGGGGCGGACGGTGGCGGTGCTGTCCCAGGCCTACCTGTGCTCGGTCGAAGGGAACGCGGAATGGCAGGCCGCCTGGACGGCGGACCCTTCGGGGCGGGACCGCCGGCTGCTGGTCGTCCGAGTGCAGGACTGCGCGCCTCCCGGGCTGCTGGGCCCGCTGGCCGGGGTGGACCTGTTCGACCTGGACGAGGACGACGCCCGCACCCGGCTGCTGGCCGCCGTCACCGGCCAACGGGCCAAACCACCGTGGCCACCGGCATTCCCCGGCCCCCCGCAGATGGCGGGCCAGGCGGGAGAACGGCCCCGGTTCCCGGGCCTGCCGCCGGTGTGGAACGTCCCGGCCCGGCTGGCGACCTTCACCGGACGCAGGCATCTGCTGGACGCGGTCCACACCGGGCTGTCCACCCCCGGGGGACGGGTAGCGGTCACCGCTCTGCGCGGACTGGGCGGGGTCGGGAAAACCCAGCTGGCCATCGAGTACGCCTGGCGGCACGCCGGTGACTACCAGCTGGTGTGGTGGATCAACGCCGAGCAGCACGCCCTGATCGCCGACCAGCTCGCCGCCCTCGCCGCATCCCTGGAACTGCCGGCCACCGGTAACACACCCGCTGACGCGGCGGCCGTACTCACCGCGCTGACCCGCCGCGACCACTGGCTGCTGATCTTCGACAACGCCGGATCCGCCGAAGCGCTACGCCGTTGGCTGCCCGCAGCCCCGACCGGCCACGTGCTGCTCACCTCTCGCGCCCCGCAGTGGGGAGCGCTCGCCACCCCGGTCGATGTCGACGTGTTCGACACCGACGACGCTCTCGCCTTCCTCACCCGCAGGGTCCCCGACCTGACCGAGGCCACCACACCCGGACCAGCCCGCCGACTCGGTACCAGTCTGATCGAGGAACTCGGCGGCCTGCCGCTGGCGTTGGAACAGGCCGCCGCATACCTGGAAGCCACCGGCACCACCCCCGACCGCTACCTGCACGCGTTCCGCAGTCGGCGCACCACCATGCTCGCCCAGGGCAAGGACCTCGCCTACGACGGCACGATCGACACCTGCTGGTCCCTCGCCCTTGAGCGACTCAACACCCACAACCCCGATGCCGCCTGGCTGCTGACGCTCACCGCGCACCTCGGCCCGGACCCGATCCCGCTGGCCTGGCTCACCCCCGAATTCCTCACCAGACCCACCACCAGCACCGACAGCACCCTAGGCCCTGATCTCGACACGCTGGTTGGTGATCTCCGCCGGTACAGCCTGATCCGCCGAGACAAGCACCACATCCAGATTCACCGGCTCGTCGCCGCTGTCGTCCGGGCCCGCACCACCTTCCCCGCCGCCGCCCACACCCGCCGGTTGCTCACCAACGCCCGACCCACCACGGACCACCGCGACCCGACGGGCTGGCCCGACTGGGCCGAGCTGGCCGCCCACACCCTGACGGCGCCCGGTCTGGACCCCACCCACGACCCCGCGGCCGACCACGACCCACCCACCCGCGCTCTGCTGCTCTCCATCACCGACTACCTGCGCATCCGCGCGGATTACCACACCGCCCTGGCCTTGGCCCGCGACCTGCACCACCGCTGGGCCGAAGTCCTCGGCCCCGACGATCCCGACACCCTGCGCTCCGCCAGCGGCCTCGCCATGGTTCTGGCCCTGGCAGGGGAGCGCCAGACGGCACGACAGATCTACGAGGACACCCTGACCCGCCAGCAGCAGATCCTCGGCCCCGACCACCCCGACACCCTGCACACGGCCAGCGGCGTAGCCGGCGTTCTGTTCGTGATCGGCGAGCACCAGGCGGCACGACAGCTCCACGAGGACACCCTGACCCGCCAGCGACAGATCCCCGGCCCCGACCACCCCGACACCCTGCACACGGCCAGCGGCCTCGCCGCCGTTCTGGCCGCAATGGGCGAACTCCAGGCGGCACGACAGCTCCACGAGGACACCCTGACCCGCCAGCGACAGACCCTCGGCCCCGACGACTTCGACACCATGTCCACGGCCAGCGGCCTCGCCACCGTTCTGGCCACGCTGGGCGAACGCCAGGCTGCACGACAGCTCTTCGAGGACACCCTGACCCGCCGACGGCGAACCCTCGGCCCCGCCCACCCCGACACCCTCTTCACCGCCATCGGCCTCGCCATGGTTCTGGCCGCAGTGGGCGAACTCCAAGCGGCACGACAGCTTCTCGAGGACACCGTGACCCGCCGACGGCGAATCCTCGGCCCCGACGACCCCGTTGCTCTGCAGGCCGAGGAGGCCCTGCGCTGGCTGAAGCTGCCGGCAGTGCGGTTATTGTCTCGGTGGCGGAAACTCATCGGGGCGGCGAGGCCACTACCGACAGATCGCAACCCCTCAATCGGGCCGAATACCGGCTGACAGGATTGAAGGGGCCAGTCCTCGGCCCCTTGACCAGTCCCGAAACTGCTGGCCGCGCTGGCGGTCGTGAGCCGCCAGGTCTGCCCCGGGTCCGGGCAATCGAGCGATCAGACAGCGGCGGTCCGGTCGTAGGTCGCGAGGGCCTCGCGGACAGTGGATTCGATGTCCTCGGCCAGCAGGAACCGCGCTGCGACCAGCGTTCTCGCCGCAGCCCGCACGGCTGTCTCGTAGGTGTCTCGGCCTGCGAAGGCGGGCGGGCCGGTGAGCAGGGGCAGTCTGCTGCCGAGGAACTCGTACAGCGGGGTCGGGAGGCCGGGCACCGGCCGGCGCGGATTCCACCCGGTGTAGGCCGCGACCGGTACCGCGACAGCCGGCAACGCCACCCCGGCGATCTCGTTGCCGCCGGCGTCGATCGCCGGGACGGTCGCGGGTCGCGCGGCGCCGAGCCGCAGCGGCCACCGCCCGACACCGGCCACGGCCCGCGGGCCCAGGTCGACGTCCCGGGTGACGTTGAGGGCGTCCAGGTCGGGCACCGGCACGCCGGCGGCGGCGAAACGTTCCAGTACCGCGGCGCGGGTGGTGGCCGTTCCGTCGGCGTGGCGGGGCACCTCGCTCGGCGGGGGCTCGACGCCGACGCAGGCCCACTGCACGAGCGCGACGAACAACGCGCGCAGGATCGGGTCGACGTCGTTCGCGTGGACCGGGTTCGCCGCCGGCATCAGCTCCTTCAACGCGGTCGGCATCGCGCCGAAGTGGTCGGTACCGGCCAGCAGGTAGACCCGCGCGTCGGGGTCGTCGGGCAGGTCGTCGCCGGTGTCGGGGTCGACGTGCACCAGCGCGCCGTCACCCCGCCAGTACTCCCACGAGCTGTTGGTCAGGAACAGTTTCGGGACGGCGCCCAGTGCCCGCTGCGGTTCGAGCAGGCCGGTGGTGTCGTAGGGCGGCAGGTTCGCGAAACCGAGCGGATGGGTCAGCGACGGCTGGGCGTACCGGTGGTTGAACTCGCCTCGCCGGGCACCCGCGATGTGTGCGAGGACGCCGTCGAAGACCGCCGCGCCGCCCTCGTCGACGTTGCGGCCCTCGTGCAGGAACTGGCGCAGGAACCGGCCCGACTGCGAGACGCCGTATCCGAACGCGTGGGTGAACGAGCCGTCGCGGCGCAGCCACGACACGGCGTCGCGCACCGCGAGCAGCCCGGTGCCGACGACCGGGCACAGCGACGTCCGGTAGGTCAGCGTGTACCAGTGGAAGGCCTGGAAGCCGCCGTCGAGAGCCACCGTCCGCTTGTCGACGAACCGCCAGCGTTCGCGTTCGATGGGGCGCGGTGCCGCGTCCGGGGCCAGCTGTTCGGTGAGGAGCGCCTGCGGATCGTCGATGTCGGCGGTCGGGTATTCGGTGAAGGTGAAGAACAGCGACGAGTCGGACAGGGCGTGGGCGTCCTGGTCCGTGTCAGGCCGGAACTCCACCCGGATCCGCCCCGGCTCGACGCCGGCCGCCGTCGGGGCGCGCAGGCCGATGCCGGCGGGACCGGCAACACCTGTGCTGCCCATGGTCCCGCCGTCGCCGCGGGTGACGTCCCATTGCCAGCCGCACCAGGCGATCGTCCAGCCCTGGGCGAGCAGGAAGCCGTCACCCGGATCAAGCTCGTCCAGGGCGGCGATCTGCATCAGCGGCGTCCCCGCGGAGAAGGGCACCCCGCCGAGCAGGCCGCGGTTGGCGACGACGAACAGCAGCCGGCCGTTGCCACCCCGCCCGCGCGGGCGGAGCAGGCACAGGTCCGCGTCGAAGCGCACCCGGCCGTCGGGGCCGGCCGCCCGTTCGAGGTCGACGATCCCGTGGTTGGCCGCCGCGCGCGGGTCGACGGCGAAGTCGGCGACGGCGGACACCGCCTCGTAGGCGCCGTGCGGGCCCCAGACCCGTCCGCCCGCGAAGGTGCGGACGTTCTCATCTCGAAGGCCGACCAACGCCACACCCAGGATCGTTACACAGCGGGCGGCTGCCGGGAGGGCGTTGGCGGCGTTGGCGGGACATGGGCCGGCAGGACATGAGCAGGCGGGACCATGCCCCGCCTGCGCTTCGGCACGGGTGTCAACACGCCAGGGTGCCAGTACGTCAGGAGATCTGGTCCGGGAGGCTGGATCGTTCGATCATGCCGACGGCCGACTCGCCGTCCCAGGTGTAGCGGGCGAGGGCCTGCTGCAGCTGCATGCCGCCACCGACCTCCAGCGGCATCACCATGAACGTGGACGTCAGCGTCTCCCCGCCGATCTCGACGGTGCCGTCGGCGGTCTCCAGCACGAGGGACACGTCGTCGCCCTGCGGCACGAGGCTGTGCAGGAAGGGCGCGCGCACGACCCGGGCGGGAACGATCCGCCCGTCCTGGACCAGGTACGCCTCGTTGTAGGTGGCCTTGCCGTCCTTGCGCGGCGGGTAGATCTGACAGCCGAACCCCCGGCCGCCGGGGAACAGCGCCGACTGCCACACATGGCCCCAGAACTTCGCCAGCCGGCGGATTCCCTGCCGGCGGATGCGGTCGGCGCCGCCGTTGAGCCGGTGCGCCTCGTCGCCGATGGTGAGCGTCCCGCTGGCCCGGCACAGCTGCTCGAACCGCCACGGGTAACCGATCAGGTCACCTTCCTCCTGCGTTGACAGGATGCGTTTCGCCTCCGCGCTCGTCGAGCCGTTCTCCCACGGCGGCGCGGCCGGGCGGATGTCGATCTCCGCCTGGACGCGCACCTGCTCGCTCGGGCCCGCGCCCGGCATCCAGCCGTCCAGCTGGGCCTGGGTCGTGGTCGCGAACGCCATGCCGTCGAGCCGCAGGCGCAGGTGCCGGTACGGCTGCACGAGCTCGAACGACAGTGGCCCGGCGCCCAGGATGCGTGCCCGGCCGTCGGCCCCGGCCGGGTCATGCACCGGGTGCGAGCCGACCATCGAGTACACACGCCCGTCGGCGAACGCGATGTTCACCTGGATGTCGTGGGTCTCCCACTGGTCGGCGACGGCTTCGACGCCGATGCGCGGAATGCCGAACGTCCCACTGTCGTCCCAGATCCAGGCGTTGACCGACTCACGCGCCTCGGGGTTGTCGGGCTGTTCGGCGAAGACGAACTCCCATTCCTCGTCGAGCCCGCCGGTCAGGTCGATGGCCATGGTTTTCCTCTCGCCTCTCGTCCACTCGTCCACGTTCTCCGGATGCCCGGCCGGGCCTCGGCCGATCGGCTGCTCACGGCTTCCCGGCGGGGTCACGCGCGATCCACCGCGCCGCACGCTCGCTGTAGTCGGCGAACAGGGGACGCACCTGCTCCGGGTCGATGCCGAACGTGGCCGGATCCGGGTGCACGTTCGGCTCGCGGGATTCGGCGTTCTCCCGCCACCAGCGCGCCATCCCGGCCTCGAACTCGGGCGTGACCGGCTCACCCAGCCAGGCGTAGAGGCTGCGCACCGCCGCGATGGGATCACGTTGGATGGCGCGGAAGTCCAGGTCGAAGAACCGATGCTCGTTGCCGGCGGCGCGGAAGGCGAGCGCGCGCCGCATCCCGACCGCCCACTGTTCGATGTTGAGGGCGCCGAGATAGCGCGGGTCGACGTCGTCGCTGAACATCCCGCCCAGTACTGAGTACAGGTCGGCGACGGAGACGATCACCTCGGCCGGGTCCCGGTGCGTCATCACGAAACGCGCGTCGGGGAACGCCCGGTCCAGGTGGTCGAGGAACAGCAGGTGTGTCGGCGACTTCAGCCGCCACGGCCTTCTTTCCTCGCCCCACTGGAGCAGCTTCAGCGCCCGGCGCTCGTAGCGGTAGGTCGGCGTCAGGTCCGCGCCGACCAGCCAGGTCGAGTACGACGGGATGTGTGCGAAGGCCTGGAAGAAATGCGACTTGAAGTCGAGCCCCATCAGATCGTGGCACTCGTAGGGCCCGGTCGCCGAGCTCGGCACCAGCGCGGCCATTCTCGGCGCGACCTCATGCTGCAGTCGCACGGTCTCCTCGGCCGCGGCGATCCGCTGGTCCGGGCCGATCACCGTGGCGGGCGGCGGGCACGGCTCGACCGCCTCCCAGAGACGCAGCGAGCGGGCGCGCGGGTCCTCCCCCAGCAGGGCCGCGAGCGCGGTCGAACCGGTGCGGGGAAGCCCCAGCCCGACAAGCGGGCGCTCGATGGGCTCCTCGTCGGTCTGCGGATGACGGCGGTACCAGTCCTCGATCCGGAGCCGGTTCTTCAGCAGGCGGACAATCACGGCCCGCACGGAGTACTCGCCGACGGAATTCAGTCTCGCCTCGGTCCGCAGCGCGCGCACCAGGCGCTCGAGGCCTTCCCGGAAGGTGTCTTCGCCGAAGTCGTCCAGGCCGGTTTCGGTGCGCGCGGCCGCTACTAAGTCACCGACGTCTTCCATGGTGCTCTCCTCATGGGTGAATCGACGCCTGTCAGCGCCAGGGTGACCTGAGCGAGGGCGGAGCAGGCCACCGGCCGGCTCGTCTCCGGCGAACAGGCTTACGGAAAAGGAAACGGAGCACGAAGCCCTGGGCGGGGCCCGGGTTTGGCGACCCGGCCGAATGGTGGGAGTAGACTCCCGCCAATATGGGATCCACGTCAAGCCCTGCCGCCACGGCACCTTCCGGAGCACCTGAGCCCTCCGGAGACCCCGCGACCCGCCAAGGCCCCGCTGCCACGTCGGCTACCCCGGTCACGTCGGCTACCCCGGTCACGTCGACGGCCCCGGTCACGTCGACGGCCGTGGACAACGCGGCGAGTTCGGCGGCACGGCGCCGCTACGAAAGCCCGGTGCGGCGCCAACGTGCCACCGAGACCCGGGAGCGCATCCTCGCCGCGGGAGCCGTGCTCGCCCACAGAGTGGAGACCTGGGACTGGCACGAGCTGACGTTCCGCGCGGTCGCCGCGGAGGCGGGCGTCAGCGAAAGCACGGTCTACCGCCACTTCGCGAACGAACGCGACCTGCACGACGCCGTCATGCAACGCCTGCAGGAGCAGGCCGGCGTCACCTATGAAGGCATAGGTCTGCACGAGGTGGGCGACGTCGCCGGGCGAGTCTTCGCAACGCTGTCGTCGTACGCCGCGTCCGGCCCGGCGGAGGCGGACGACCCGACGTTCGTGAACATTGAGCAGACCCGCCGTCGAGCGCTGCGCGCCGCCGTCGCGACCGAGGCCGGGCACCTCTCTCCCGACCGACGTGACGCCGTCGCCGGAGTCCTGGACGTGCTGTGGAACCCCGTCTCGTATCGACGCCTGGTCACCCACTGGGGCCTGGACCACGAGCAGGCGACCGAGGCGATCCGGCGAGTCATCGATCTCGTCGTCGCGGCCGTCGCCGACGTCGGGCAGGTCGACGGCGGGCAGGCGAACCAGCTGGTGCCGCCGCGGGACCACCCCCCGGGATGACAGTCCAGGTCGGGGACGGATCCCGGCGACGCCCGCCGCCACCTCGGCACAGGTCGGCACGGCATCGCGCCGAGAGCCGTACACCAGCGTGGGCAAGAGTCCGAATCCGGCTGCGCGGCCCGCCCACCTCGCTACGCTGACCAGGTGGACACTCAGGCGGTGCACGTGGACGCTTCGGCGGCGAACTCCGACTCCGTGATCGCGGGCGATCCCACCACCTCACTCGGTGACGGCGACATCATGCTGCGCCTTCGCCGTGCCACAGCGATGGCGCACGCAAGGGTCGAGGCCTGCGTCGGGCTGGACAATCCCGACATCTCGCAGGCGCGTTACCGCGACGTGATGATCGCCTTCTACCGCCTCCACCTCGTGCTCGAACCGCGGCTTGACGCGTTGTTCGGCGAGTTCGAAGATCCGCTGCTGGACTGGCCGGGGCGCCACAAGCTCGGAAGCCTGATCCAGGACCTGCACGCCCTCGGCGTGACACCAGACACGCTGACGGCGCTTCCGGCGGCGGCGGTCCCCGCCATGGACGACGTGGCCGCCGGGTTCGGCGCCCTCTACGTCACCGAAGGCGCGACCCTCGGCGGCCAGCTGATCGCGCGCTACCTGGGCGCCCGGGCCGACCTGGCCGGCGCCTACTCGTACTTCACCCCGTACGGGGACCAGGTCGGCCGGCGCTGGCGCGACCTGCGCATGGTCCTGCGCCGGTGGGTGGGCACGGACGAGGCACGGGCGGAAGCCGTCGTCACGGCCGCGCTCGCCACGTTCCTCGCCTTCGAGGCCGCGCTCCACTGACGACGCGCGACCCCCGACCCGTCTGGCCAGCGGTCGGGCTGGTCACCGGTCGAACGCCTGACACCGCGGCAGGACGTTGATCACGTCGATGTCAGACCGCGAAGGCGATGACCTTGCGCGGGACAACCCGCACAACCAGCCGTACTGTGCCTTCCGGGTCCGGCGGCGGGTCCTCCACCAGATACCTGTCATTGATGATCTGCTGGAGCTGACGGTCGGTGTCCTCGCTCAGCTCCGCGGTGCCCCGGATCTCGAAGTAGCGGAGCGGGTTCGCGGGATCGACCACGCAGATACTCACCCGCGGGTCACGGGCCAGGTTTCGGGCCTTGACCCGCCCGGCTGTGGTGGAGAACAACACGTCGTCGCCGTCGCGATGAACACAGACCACCGAGGAGTGTGGACCGCCGTCGGCATTCAGCGTCGACACGGTCACGAAAACTCGGCTGTCCAGCAGGGCACGCAGCCCGTCCACAAGACGCATGCCCTTTTCCTAGTCAACGCGGCGCGAGGCCGGCAAGAAGGAACATTCCTGGTACAGCGGCACATCGGTGTTACCGTCGCGCCCGGTCACCGACCTCCGTATGTGCGCACGGCTCGGTCTTCGCCGGTGGCATTGGCTCAGCTTTTCGGATCGGTCCGCGTGGCGTGGCCGCCGAAGTAGGCCGCCTCGAGCTGTTCCGGTGCGGCGGCCAGCTCCCGGGCCGGGCTTCGCAGGACGATGCTTCCCCGGTTGAGGATGACGGCCTGGTCGGCGACCTCCAGTGCGATCCTCACATGCTGCTCGACCAGCACCACGGCACAGCCGTGGTCGGACGCGATACGGCCGACCGTCTCGAACAGCGACTCGACCACCAGTGGTGCGAGCCCCATGCTGAGCTCGTCGACCAGCAGCACGCGCGGGCGTTGGATCAGCGCCCGGGCCATCACCAGCATCTGCTGCTCGCCACCGGACAGAGCGCCCGCGGGCACGTCCCAGCGCTTATCCAGCTCGGGGAACACCTCCAGCATCGTCCGCGGCTTCGGGCCGGTGCGCCGAGCCGCGGTCCGGAGGTTCTCCTCTACGGTCAGCGTGGTGAACAGGCACCGGTTGTCGGGGACGAGCACGACCCCGGTCCGGTTGGCCAGCGCGGGCCGGCCACCGCGTAGCGTCGCGCCGTCGACCGCCACGGTTCCGGCCTTCGCCGGCAGAAGCCCGGCAAGGGTCAGCAGCAGGGTGGTCTTCCCCGCGCCGTTCGGCCCGAGCAGGGCCAGGACCGTGCCTTCCTCGACGGTGAGGTCGACGTCCCGGAAGGCCGTCGCAGAGCCGTGCCCGCCGGTCAGGCCCGCGCATTCCAGCCGGGTCGTCACGCGGTCACCGCCGTGTCGTCCGAGCCCTCAGCCGTCTCTGACGTCTCTGACGTCTCTGACGTCTCTGACGTCTCTGACGTCTCTGACGTCTCCTGTGCGACGACCACTGCTGTCTCCTCCACAACGGAACCGAGGTACGCGTCCGCGACCGCCCGGTTGCCGCGGATCGCCGCGGGATCACCCTCGGCGATGACCTCGCCGAAGTCGAGGACGTAGATGTAGTCGCAGACACCGAGGACAAGCTCGACGTCATGGTCGACGAGCAGCACGCCGACCCCGGTCTGGCTGATGGCCCGGATACGTTCGCCGAGCCAGGCGGACTCGGTGGTGTCCAGCCCGGCCGCAGGCTCGTCGAGCAGAAGCACCCGCGGGTCGGTCGCGCACGCTCGGGCGATGGAGACGAGCTGGCGTTCGCCCTGGCTCAGCTCGCCCGCCTGCCGGTCGGCACGGTCGGTGATCCCGACGAGGTCGAGGCTCCGAGCCAGCGCGTGTCGATGGCTCTCGCCGCGAAGGTTGGTCAGCGCCGCGCTGACGTTCTCCTCCACGGTCATGTCGTCGTAGAGCTCGAGCGCCTGGAACGTCCGGGTCAGGCCGCCGCGGACCCGTCGGTGCACGGGCAGGCCGTCGAGTGGCCTGCCGCCGAGCAGCACCGAGCCCTCAGCGCGCACGAAGCCGGTGACGGCCTCGATCACACTCGTCTTGCCGGCGCCGTTCGGGCCGATCAGGCCCACGATCTTCCCGGGCTGGACCCGGAGCGAGACCCCGGAGACCGCCGTCACCCCGCCATAGCGGACCGTGAGATCGCGGACCTCCAGCTCGGTGCGGGCGTCCGTCCGCGGCACCGGATCGGCGGCGCGCCCGGTGGCTGGATCAGCGACGTGCGCATCGGACGGATCAGCCCCCGGCGCGGTGGGCGATTCGGCGGCCGGCGCGGTGGTCTCGGTGTTCGACACCACGGCCTGCTCGCCGGGGAGCCGCGGCCGCGCTCGGGCGGCGCGAAGGCGAGCGAACCGGTCGGCCAGCTCGTGCCCGGTGCTCGCCAGGCCCTCGGGGTGGGCGAGGATGACCCCCACCAGGGCGAGGCCGGAGATGACGGGGAACCAGTCCCCGAGGTGAACCCATCGGTCCATCGCGACGAACACGATGCCGCTGCTGGCCATGACCCCGGCGAGGATGCCTCCGTACACCGACGTGATGCCGGCCAGGTAGGCGGTCAGCATGACGGTCAGGCCGCCGATGGCGGTGAAGGAGTCGTAGGTGACGACGCCACGGCGGTAGGCCAGCAGGCTGCCCCCGAGGCCCGCGAGGAAGGATCCGATCGCGAAGCTCACGACCTTGACCCGTACGACGTCGATGCCGATGCCTGCGGCCGAGCGTTCGTTGGCGCGCAGGGCCAGCATGGCCGAGCCGAGGGTGCTGGTCCGCAGCCGGGCGACCGCCCAGGCCGAGCCGACGAGCAGCACCAGGCAGACCAGACCGAAGGTGATCCGGGGGAACTCCTTGCCGGTGCCGATGCTCAGATCCAGGCCGAACAGCGACGGCTGGCCCACCCGCGCACCCTCGGTGGGGACGATCTGGGTGTTGCGGAACCACACGGCCTCGATGGCATACGCGAGGGCGAGGGTGACGATGCCGAGGGTGATGCCCTTCAGCCGAAGGGCGGGGAGCCCGATGACCACTCCGAGCACCGTCGCGGCGACGGCCGCCAGCAGTGGAGCGACCGGGAACGGGATACCCCAGCTCTGGGTGAGGCCGCTGAGGACGAACGCCGCCGCGCCGGCGAGGGCGAGCTGCGCCAGCGACACCTGGCCCGCGTACCCGGTGACGACTACCAGTGAGAGCGCGATGATCGACGCGATGAACGTGCCGATCACCGCGCTGCGCCAGGTGCCGTCAGTGGCCAGCAGCGCGATCAGGCCGATCGCCGTGCCGGCGACGGTGGGCAGGGTCAGCGCCCGCGGCCTGGGCGCCCGGCCCAGCGGCTGGCGCACGGCCCCGCCGCGGATCGGCACCGCGCGGCCGGTCGCCAGCATCGCAACCATGATCACGATCAGTGGCACCAGCTCGGCGGATCCGGACTGTGGCATCCAGGAATGCGCGGCGGACAGGTCGAGCGCCTCTGCCTGGAGCATGCCGATGACCAGCCCGGCGACAACCGTGAGGACCAGATGCTGGAAGCCACCCACCACCACGGCGGCCAGCGCCGGCACCACGAACAGCGTGTACGAGCTTGGCGAGAGCGGGCTGAGCGGGGCGATGAGAATTCCGGCCAGGCCTGCCATCGCACTACTGATCATCCAGTTGTACAGGGCGACCCGGTCCGGGGACACACCGCTCACATAGGCGCCGACCTGCGACTGCGCGGCAGCCCGGGTCAGCAGCCCGAACCTGGTGAACCGGAAGGCCGCGGCCAGCAGCACGGTCAGCACGACCACCGAGAGGGCCAGGTAGAACCGGTCGGACAGCACGGTCAGCGAGCCGAGCGTCCAGGTGTCGGCAGGGAAGATCTCCGCGACACTCACCGGGGAAGTGCCGATCTTGATGGCCATCAGCGACTGGAGCACGACCATCACGGCCAGCGACGCCATTGCCCGCGCCAGCGGCGGTGCCTCCCGCAGCTGGCGGAACAGCGCCAGGTAGAGCACCGCTCCCAGCAGGGCACCGGCCAGCAGAGACACCACCGCCGCGGGCAGGAAGCTCCATTCGCCGCCGATCTCCACCGTGGCCGGCAGGCCCGGCAGCAGCAGGAGCAGTTCCCCTTCTCTCAGTGAGGCGTAGAAGTAGGCCACGTAGAGTGCCATCGCTCCGGTCGCGAAGTTGATGACTCCGGAGCTTCGGTAGGTGAGGACGAGCGCCAGTGCCAGCGCCGCGAAGACTCCTCCGTTTCCCAGGCCGAGAAGTAACGACGCTACGTGCTCCATGGCGGTCTCCCGAATTCCTCTCCGAACGGTCGACCTTCAGGCGGGTGTCCGGTCCGACCCGCGGTCGCGGCGGCAGGTTTGTCTCGGCGGCTGCGCGGGCCGGCTCTGGGGCGTGACAACGCCGCCGGACCGGCCCGCCAGGACGGCCGATCGAGGTCAGTCCTTGATCGGGGTGTTCCCGAGCGTCTTGTACTCGGCCGGCTGACCCTTGCCGTCCAGCGTGGTGACCAGGCCGCCGCGGACGCAGACCGCGGGGGTGTTCGTGAAGGCCTTGCCGTTGCACCGGAACTTCATTCCGCCGGTTCCCGGCAGTTCCTTCTCCGGCATGGCCTTGATCGCGGCGGTCACGGTCGCGGGGGTGATGTCACCGCTGATGTCCGCGGTGGCCGCCTGCAGGCCGGACAGCGTGATGAACATGGTCATCCCGGTGACGGTGCTGGTGTCGATGTCACCGGAGCCGTATGCGTCGACAACCGCGTTGTACAGCCGGCTCGACGGGTTGTCCGTCCCGAGCGGGGCTGACGCGGAGACCGTCATCCCCTCCAGGAAATCGCCGGGCACGGCCTCACGGGTCGCATCGGTGACGCACTGCGCGATCGAGGTGATGTCCCCCTTGAAACCGACCGCGCGCAGGCCGTTGAAGGCGGCGATGCAGAACGGGTCGTTCCCGAGGACGTAGATGATTCCCGGGTCGCCCTTGGTGGCCTGGCGCATCTGCGGTGTCATGTCCGGCGTACCCGGAGGAATGCGGACGAGATTGTTCTCGATACCGAGCCTCTTGTACTCGGGAGTCGCGGAGGTCTCGAGGAGGCTGATCGCCGCCGGCACGTCGATGACGACGGACGTGACCTTCTTGGCGCCTTTCTCCTCCGCCAGCTGGATGGGCAGGGTGACCGACGCGAAGACCGCGTCGGTCAACATGAAGGTCGACTGCGCGTCCTCGAGCTGTCGCTTGCCACCGCCGCCATACAGCATCACCGGGATCTTCGCGTCGTGCAGCGGGGTCCAGGCGTCGTCCAGGGCCGTCGTCTCGCCGATCGCGACCGCGATCACGCCCTCCTTGACCATCTGGTTGCCACAGTCGCCGCCCTTGGCCGGATCGCCCCCGGTCTCGCAGGTCACGATCTCGATCGGCCGTCCGCCGATACCGGAGAGATGATCGTTGAGGTACTTGGCGGTGGCATCGGCGACGTCGAACTGGACGGACAGGTCCCCGTGGGCGGCGCGCCCGTCCGAGATGACCCCGATCTTCACCGGCTCGCCCGTGGCCTTCGCCAGTGGGCCGAGCACGTCCGCAGCTGCGGCGGTGGAGGTCTCGCCCGACGAGGGCTCGTCCTCGCCACCGCCGCACGCGGCGACCAGCACGAGGCTCGCGGCCGCGGCCGTCACCGCGGACATCCGTAAGACTGTCGACCGGTGGAAGATCCGCACCCGCCTCGAACCGGTCGCCGCTGCGGACGACGTGTCGGCGCTCTTCATGAACACACCTCTGTCTCGATGTTCTGGGTGTCCGGCCGGGCATCGGCACGCGACCGCGGAGGCCGCCGCCCCCGCCACGCGCGAGCGGAACCTGCGACCAGTCCAACCAGGCCTGAAATATCTATATGTATTGAAGATTTCTCGGCACGCCGAAGCCCGGACGACGGGATCGGCCACCGGATGCCGGCCACACCCATGCGACACCCGGCGACACCGGCCAACCCGGGGAGGTCTGGGTGCCATGTTTACGACACCGTGTCGTTTAGCATTGACCCGGACGGTGTCCACGTCAAGGCCCGGATTCACACGAGGGGGCACCCCGGCCGACCGGCCGGGTCCGTCGACCGACTGCGCCTGCCGACGAGGTCCGAGCGGAGCGGATGTCACCCGCCCGCCAGCACACACCCGGCGGGGACACCCCCCACCATGCGGTCAGCGGTCCAATCTTGACCGAGACGCCCCACGCACACCGAAGTAAACGAAACGGTTTCGTACGAATCCGTACCGGTCCCTAGCCCCGGCCGTCGACGCCAGGCATCGTCCGGGACCTCCCATCCCGCGAACCGGCGCCCGAGCGTGGTCCAGGACGCGCCGCCGGAGCCGGATCGCAGAGCGAACCGGACCACAGTGCAACCAGGGAGATCCCAGATGCCCCTGCTCCCCTACTCGCACCCGCCCCGCCGGAGGCGATCATGAGCGTCGCGACGCTGCTCGCCATGGCCGCGGCCGGTCACGGCGAACGCACTGCCATCGGCACCCGCGCCGACGGCCTGACCTTCGCCGAACTCGAGGACCAGGCCACCGGCGGCGCCTTCGTCCTGCGCGGCACCGGCGCCCGCTCGGTCGCGTATCTCGGGCTCAACGGCCCCGGCTTCACGGTGGCGCTGCTGGCCGCCGCCGTGGCCGACCTCCCGTTCACCCCGCTGAACTACCGCCTGCCCACCGAGGAACTGCGCGACCTGCTCGCCCGGCTGGACGCGCCGTTCCTCATCGCGGACGGCGATCTGCGGGCCAGGCTGGCACCGCACGCCCACGCCGCGATCACCACGCAGTCGTGGCTGGCGGAGGCGGCCACGCCTCGGGTGGCGCCCGACCCGCTCCCGCCGGCCGCCGACTCACCGGCCGTGGTGCTGTTCACCAGCGGGACGACGTCCGCGCCCAAGGCGGTGATCCTGCGCAACTCGCACCTGTTCTCCTACGTCACCGGCACGGTGGAGTTCTCCGGCGCGGGCGAGGACGACGCGGCGCTGGTCAGCGTCCCGCCCTACCACGTAGCCGGGGTCGGCTCGGTACTGAGCAACCTCTACGCCGGGCGGCGCACGCTGCACCTGGCGGGCTTCGACCCCGCCCTGTGGCTCGAACTCGTCCAGCAGGAACGGGTTTCCAGCGCGATGCTGGTCCCGACGATGCTGGCGCGCATCGTCGAGCACCTGGCTGGCAGGCCCGCGGACGTGCCGACGCTGACCTCACTCGCCTACGGTGGCGCGCGCATGCCCGCCCCGGTTCTGCGCCGCGCCCTCGCGGCCTTCCCGACCACCGGGTTCGTCAACGCCTACGGCCTGACCGAGACGTCGTCGACGATCGCGCTGCTGGGACCCGAGGATCACCGCAGCGCCGTCAGCTCCGCCGATCCGGCCGTACAGGCCCGCCTGGGCAGCGCCGGCCAGGCGGTGCCGGGAGTCACGCTGCAGATCCGCGCCGAGGACGGCACGCCGCTCGCCCCCGGTGAGCTCGGGGAGCTGTGGGTGCGGGGTGGGCAGGTGTCCGGCGAGTACGCGGGCCTGGGCTCCGTCCTGGACGCGGACGGCTGGTTCCCGACCCGGGACCAGGCCCACCTTGACCCGGACGGCTACCTTTTCATCACCGGCCGCGGTGATGACACGATCATCCGTGGCGGCGAGAACGTGGCCCCCGCCGAGATCGAGGATGTACTGGTCGCGCACCCCGAGGTCCGCGACGCGGCCGTGGTCGGCGTACCGGACGACGAGTGGGGCGAACGCATCGCGGCGGCCGTCGTCGTCAAGCCGGGCTCACCGCTCACGGCGGACGGCCTGCGGGACTGGGCGCGCGGCCGGCTGCGCTCGTCGCGCACTCCCGACCAGGTGGCCCTGCTGACCGAGCTCCCCTACACGCCCACCGGCAAGCTGCTGCGCCGGCAGGTCCGCGCCGATCTCATGACGCTGGCCGGGGTGCCCGCGGGAACACCGGTGGCCCGGTGACGCGTCCCAGCAGCGAGCAGCCCATGGAGTCCGCGCGGCCCGCAGCGCCCGGGAGGTCCGGGAGGTCGGCGGGCCCCCCGAAGCCCCGCGCGTTGTTCTCGCTGCGCTTCGACTTCCGCAATCCGGCGTTCGCCGGCACCACCACCGCCGACCGGTACCAGGCGGCGCTCGACATGGCGACGTGGGCCGACCGGCTCGGCTGCGCCAGGATCGTGCTCTCCGAGCATCACTGCTCCCCCGACGGCTACCTGCCGTCACCGCTGACGATGGTGGCGGCCATGGCGGCGCGTACCCGGGACGTCCAGTTCAGCATCGCCGCGCTGCTCGCCCCCTTCTACGACCCGCTGCGCCTGGCCGAGGACATGGTCGTCCTCGACCACCTCAGCCGGGGCCGCGTCGAGCTTGTCGTGGGTGCCGGGTACGTCCGCGAGGAGTTCGCGATGTTCGACGTCCCCCTGAACCAGCGCGGCCGTCGCGTGGTGGAGGTCGTCGAGACGTTGAAGGCCGCCTTCACCGGCCAGCCGTTCGAGTTCCGCGGCCGCACCGTGCAGATCACTCCGGGCCCCTACCGGCCCGGCGGCCCGCGGCTCGTTCTCGGCGGCGCCAGTGAGGCGGCGGCCCGCCGGGCGGCGCGGATCGCCGACGGCTTCACGCCGGCGCTCCCCGAGGTCTGGGAGTACTACCGCGACGAGGTCCAACGACTCGGCCGGCGCGACCCCGGGCCCGCGTCCCCGCTCATCGCCAGGAACAACCTCACCACCGCGCTGGCCACCGACCCCGACGAGGGCTGGGCGAGGATGGGTCCCTACTTCCTGCACGAGAACAACGCCTACGGCAGATGGCAGGAACAGAACGACGCGCCGTCGCCGTACGAGACCGTCCGGGATGTCGACGTGCTGCGGGAGGCCGGTCGCTATCGCGTCCTGACTCCGCAGGAGTACATCGCCGAGCTCGGCGCGGCGCCTTTTCCGTTCGCCTCGCTGCACCCGTTGTGCGGGGGAATGCCGATCGACCTGGCCTGGTCCAGCCTGCGGCTGTTCGAGCGCGAGGTGTTACCAGCGTTCGAGTGAGGCGCGGGCCGGCTCGTGGCCGCCATGACCGGTGGCCGTGGCCCGCGGCCCGCACAGCGCTTCAAGGGCGTCGGCGAAGAGGTGCCGCTTGAGTGCCTCGATCACACCGGCGTTCTTGTGGGCCATCGGCCGGGCGAACTCGGTCGCGGCCGTCAGCACGGGTTCGTCACGGACAGCCAGGTCGACGAGACCGCGCTCCGCCGCGGCGTCCGCGTCGTACGTCCGGCTGGTCGTGGTCATCTCCAGCGCCGTGAACGGGGGAAGTTTCGCCCGCAGCAAGCTGATCTCACCCCAGGTGTAGAAAAAGCCGGCATCGGCGTAGGGGAGGCCCATGCGACCGCGACCACACTGCATGAGGCGGTAGTCGTGCGCCAGCGCGAGCATGACCCCGTTGGCGAAGGCGTGCCCCTGAAGGGCCGCGACCGAGATCATGGGGAGAGCGACGAATCTGGCGTACAGCCGGAGGACGTCGGCCGCGAAGGACTCGAGCCCGCTTTCCCCGACCCCGAAGATCCATCCGAGGTCGGCGCCGTTGCACCAGTGCTTCCCGGAGGCGGTGGTGATGAGGGCGCGCGGAGTCGGGGCCTGCTCCACTTCGTCCAGAAGACTGTTGATCCAGGCGACGCGGTTCCCGTCGAAGAGGTTCTGATCAGGACCGAGATCGAGTATCAGCAGCTCGCCGTCCTGGCGCAGCTCTGGTCCGGGTGATCCACGTTCGCCCAACGCTCGCTCCTCCCCCAGGTGCGGCAGCACAGTCCTCCACTGTCTGTGATCGTGACGCCACTCCCGCAGGTGTGCAAATCGACGGCCACCCGGCGGACGTCGGCACACCCACCGGCCGGGCGCCGGGCCGGCCCGGCGCCCGGGGCACCGGCGAGCCGTCAGCCCGCGCCGGCCAGCAGCTGCCGGGCGATGACGATCTGCTGGATCTGGCTGGTGCCCTCGTAGATCCGGAACAGCCGGGCGTCGCGGTAGAAACGCTCGACCGGCACGCCCCGCATGTAGCCGCTGCCGCCGTGGATCTGGACGGCCCGGTCAGCGATACGCCCCACCGCCTCCGATGCGAAGTACTTCGCGCAGGACGGTCCCGTCCGGGTGTCGGTACCGTCGTCGAACGCGGCCGCGACGTCCTTCACCAGCGCCCGGGACGCGTACAGGTCGGTCGCCGAGTCGGCGAGCAGGCCCTGGATGAGCTGGTGGGCACCGATGACCTGGCCACCCTGCTCCCGGGTCGCGGCGTAACCGACGGACTCGTCGAGCAGCCGCTGCGACAGGCCCACGCAGAGCGCGGCGATGTGGATGCGGCCGTGGGCCAGGCAGCGCATGGCGGTCGCGTAGCCGCGGCCGACACCGTCGGGGCCGCCGATCAGCGTGTGCCCGCCGACCCTCACCTCATCCAGGTAGACGTCCGCGGTCCAGGCGCCGGCCTGGCCCATCTTGGCGTCCTTCGGGCCGACCCGCACGCCCGGTGTGCCCCGCTCGACCATGAAGGTGCTGATGCCGCGGCCGCCGGTCGCGTCGGGGTCGGTCCGAGCGAACACCATGAGGACATCGGCGTGCGGAGCGTTGGTGATGAAGCGCTTGGCGCCGTTGATCACCCAGTCGTCACCGTCGCGCCGGGCCGAGGTGACCAGGCCGGCCGGGTCCGATCCGGCGTTCTCCTCCGTCAGCGCGAACGAGGCCACCCATTCACCGGAGGCGATGCGGGGCAGGTAGGTCTTCTTCTGCTCCTCCGTCGCGCCCTCCAACAGGACGTGGCCGGCGATGCCGTTGTTCGTACCGAACATCGAGCGGAACGCGGGCGTGGTGTAGCCGAGCTCGAAGACAAGCCGGACCTCCTCGCTCATCGACAGGCCCAGGCCTCCGTACAGCTCCGGGATCGCGAAGCCGAACAGCCCCATGTCCGCCGCCTCGGTGCGGATGCCCGCCGGGATGGCGTCCGTCCGCTCGATCTCGGCTTCCGCCGGCACGACACGCTCGCGCACGAACCGGCGGACCGAGGCCAGCACCTCACTGAAATCGCTTTCCTGCACCGTCACCCACCCACAGCAAGGTCGCCAACCGTCCGAATCATCTATATATTAATCTCACGTCAGGTGGCAGGCGATCCACCGAAGGTCACACGCAGCCGAACACGCGCGGCCGCACCGGCAGGGGTTGCGCTGCACCGCCACCCGATCGTACGGTGAATATCTAGATATTTCGCGAACTCGGACGGTCGACCGGTGGCGTGCCGCAACCTGACCGCCCCGGCCGGCGCGCTTCCACCCTCGCACGGCCCCAGGTGTCCGTGTGGACCGGTCCCGCCGCCAGTCAACCGTTCCGTCAGGCAAGGAGAACTCCCGAAATGGCTTCCGCCCTGTCGTCGCCGGCCGAGCAGAGCGTCCAACCACCCGTGCGCTTCTCCTTCGAGCTACCCACCCATCGTGCGCACCGACCGGAGGAGTTCGTCACCGGCGAGGCGATCGCCGAGCTCACCCGGGCCGCGGCCGCCGCCGGCTTCGACGCGGTGAACGTCACCGATCATCCGGCTCCCGACGCCCGCTGGCTCGACAACGGCGGGCACCACGCACTGGACCCCTTCGTCGCCCTGTCGTTCGCCGCCGCGGCCGACCCCGGCATGAGGCTGCTGACCAACATCTACGTCCCCGCGTACCGCAACCCGTTTCTTGGCGCGAAGCTCGTCCACAGCCTCGACCTGCTCGCCGGGGGGCGGCTGATCCTGGGCGTGGCCGCCGGCTATCTGCGGCCGGAGTTCCGAGCTCTGGGCATCGACTTCGACCGGCGCGGCGAGCTCCTCGACGAGGCCCTGGCCGTCCTCGACGCGGTGTTCACCGGTGACGATCTCGCCTGGCAGGGGTCGGATTTCTCCGCTCGCGGCGTCCGGTTCCGGCCGGTGCCGCCGGCCGGCCGCCGGCCGCCGGTGTGGGTGGGTGGCAACAGCAGGCCGGCCATCCGCCGGGCCGCCCGCTTCGACGGCTGGGCGCCGTTCCACACCGGAGGCTTCGCCGCGGCGTCCCGCACCGCCACGATCGAGACCGTCGACGATCTCGCGGCTGCCATCCGGTACGTCCATTCCCAGCGCGCCGACACCACCGGGCCCTTCGACATCTGCTGGTCCGAGCCGACGCTCGCCAACCGGGCGACGTCCGTCGACGAGCGGCTCGACCGCGTCACCTCCCTGACCACCGCCGGCGTCAGCTGGCTCACCGTCAGCGTGCCCGGCGACACCCGCGCCGAGGTCCTCGACGGGGCCGCCGCGTTCGGTACCGAGATCATCGGCCGGACCGTGGCCGCCTGACGGCGCCTCCCGGGCGATCGCCGCGCGTCCGGCCCGAAAAGCGGGGACAGTGTCGTGCGGGACACAGGGGTACGTACCGGCTTAATATCTAGATATATGCCCGACTAACGATAGGTGACGACGTCCCATGCAGTTCCGCCTCGACGACGACCAGCTGGCGATGCGCGACGCCGTCCGGGCGTTCTGCGCTGACCACTTCTCCCTCGACGACCTCGCGGCCCGCGAGGGCAAGCCCACGGACGCCACTCTGTGGTCGGCACTGGCCGAGCTCGGCATCCTCGGGCTCCTCCTCGACGACGCCGCGCCCGGTTCCGAGGCCGGTTCGGGGCTGGGCCTCGTCGAGGCCGCAATCGCGTTCGAGCAGCTCGGCGCGCACCTCGCCGGCGGACCGGTGCTCTGGTCCACCCTCGCCGCGCCGTTCGTCGACGGGGCGGCCGAGGGAACCGTCCGGGTCGCCGGTGTCACGATCGACGGCTCGGCGGCCGGCTCGACGACCGGCCCGCTGGTCGTCGAGCACGGTGACGAGTGCGACGTGCTGCTCGTGGCGTACGACGACCGGCTGGACGTCTGCCCGCGCGCGGAGGTGGCGGCGTCCGTCACCGGGGCGCCGCTGGACCCGCTGACACCCGTCGCCGTCCTCCCGGACGTCCCCGCGGGCCGGGTGGTCGGTGGTGCGCCCGAGGCGGGCCGGCTGCGGCTGCGCGGCGAGATCCTCAGCGCCGCGGCGCTGGTCGGTGTCGCGCAGGGCGCGCTCGACGTGGCCCGCGACTACGCGCTCGAACGCGAGCAGTTCGGCGTCGCGATCGGCTCCTTCCAGGCGATCAAGCACATGCTGGCCGACATGTACGTCCGGGTGGAGCTGGCGCGTGCCTCCGCCTACGCCGCCGCCGCGGTCGCGACCGACCCCCGCGCCGGTGACCCGCGGCGCGCCGCGAGCGCGGCGAAGCTGCTCGCCGGCGAGGCGGGGATCGCGAACGGGCGCGCCGCCGTGCAGGTGCTCGGCGGCATGGGCTTCACCTGGGACATGCTCCCGCATTACTTCCTGAAGCGGGCCTGGGTCCTGGAGAACCAGTTCGGCACGGTGTCCTCCCACGCCGCGCGGCTCGGCACCGCAGTCGGGAGCGAGGTCGCGGCGTCATGACCAGGTCGCATCCGACGGCGCCGCCCGCAGGTGACCGGGTGACCGTCAGCGCGCACTGGCAGGTCAGGCCTCGACCGGAACGGCGGTACCGATGACAGCCCAGGACACGGCCAAGCTCCCGACGCTCAGCGAGCGGCTCGGGAAGGTCCTCGCGCTCGACCCGGCCGCCCCCGCGGTCGAGTTCGAGCAGCGCTGGCACACCTGGGGCGAGCTGGCGGCGACCGCCGACGCGCTCGCACCGCAGGTGCGGCCGGGTGAGCGGGTCGCGGTGCTGCTGCGCAACCGCCCCCCGCAGCTCGGCCTGCTGCTGGGACTGCTGCGTCACGGCGCCTGCGTGGTCGCGGTGAATCCGGGGCGCGGGGTGGAACGGGTACGCGCCGACCTGGAGTCCCTCGCGGTCGGGACCGTCGCCGGTTCCGCCGCGGACCTCGCCGCCTTCGCGCCCCACGCACCGGTACGCCGGTTCGTCAGCGACGACCTCGGGGTCGTGCGCGTCACCGGCGAAGGGCCGCCGGTGGGTGACGGCGACCTGCGCCCGCAGACCGCGGTCGAGATGCTCACCAGTGGCACGACCGGCCCACCGAAGCGGGTGCCGCTGACCTACGAGACCTTCTCCCTGGTGCTCTCCGGGGCGAAGCACTACGAGCGCAACCCGGACGCCGGCCTGCGGCTGCGTCGCGGCGTCGTCGTCGTCAACGCGCCGCTGGTCCACCTCGGCGGGCTGTTCCGCGTCCTGCAGTGCGTCAACGACGGCCGCGCGTTCTGCCTGCTGGAGAAGTTCCGGGTCGACCAGTGGGCGGAGGCGGTACGCCGCCACCGGCCCTCGACCGTCAGCCTGGTCCCCGCGGCGCTGCGGATGGTGCTGGACGCCGATCTCGACCGCGACGACCTGTCGAGCGTGCGGTCGGTGATCTCGGGCACCGCGCCGCTGTCCCCCGAGGACGCCGACGCCTTCCAGCTCAGGTACGGCGTGCCGGTGCTGACGTCCTACGCCGCGACCGAGTTCGGCGGCGGGGTGGCGGGCTGGAACCTCGCCGACCACGAGCGGTACTGGACGGCCAAGCGCGGCAGCGTCGGGCGCGCCCACGCGGGCTGCGAGCTGCGGGTCGTCGACCCCGAGACCGGGGCCCCGCTCGCTCCCGGCGAACGAGGGCTGCTGGAGGTGCGGGCCCGCCAGCTCGGCGAGCAGGCCGGGTGGACCCGCACCACCGACCTGGCGCGGCTCGACGCCGACGGCTTCCTGTGGATCCTCGGCCGTGCGGACCAGGCCATCATCCGCGGCGGGTTCAAGATCCTTCCCGACGATGTGCGGGCCGCCCTCGAACGTGACCCGCGGGTGCGGGGCGCCTCCGTCGTCGGGCTCGACGACCCCCGCCTCGGCGCCGTCCCGGTGGCCGCCGTCGAGCCCCGACCCGGGATCACCGTCACCGCCGAGGAGCTCCTCGCCGACGCGGCCGGCGTGCTGGCCCGCTACGAGCTGCCGGCGCGGCTGCTCGTCGTCGAGTCCCTGCCGCGCACGCCGTCGGGCAAGGTCGACCTCACCGCGGTACGCGCGCTGTTCACCCAGGCTCCCTGATCATCATGCTTCCTGATCGCCCAGGTACCCCTAGGAGCACCACATGGACCTGACCTACAACGAGGAGGACGAGGCGTTCCGCGCCGAGCTCCGTACCTGGCTGGAAGCCGAGGTTCCCGCACACGGACCGCCGCCGCCTCCCGGCGACTGGCCGGCGCGCCGCGCCTACGACACGGCCTGGCAGCGCAAGCTCCACGACGCCGGCTACGCCGGCCTGCACTGGCCGGCCGCGTTCGGCGGCCGCGGGGCGCCGGTCACCCAGCAGCTCGTCTACCTGGAGGAGTACGCCCGCGCCGGCGCGCCGTACATCAGCGTGAACTTCGTCGGCATGATGCACGCCGGCCCCACCCTGATCGCCGAGGGCACCGACGCCCAGCGCGCCTACCACCTCCCCCGCATCCTGAGCGGTGAGGACATCTGGTGCCAGGGCTTCTCCGAGCCCTCCGCCGGCTCCGACCTCGCCTCCCTGCGCACCAGCGCGGTCCGGGTCGGCGACGAGTACGTCATCAACGGGCAGAAGATCTGGAGCACCCGCGCGCACGTCGCCGACTACTGCGAGCTGCTGGTCCGCACCGACCCGGACGCCCGCAAACACCGCGGCATCAGCTGGCTCATCCTCGACATGCGCTCCCCTGGCGTCGAGGTCCGGCCGATGCGCACGATCGACGGTGAGAGCCACTTCTGCGAGGTGTTCCTCACCGACGTCCGGGTGCCCGTGGCGAACCTCGTCGGCGCGGAGAACGACGGCTGGCGGGTCACCAACGTGACGCTGCGCTTCGAGCGCGGCACCGCCTTCGCCCAGCACATCATCACCCTGCGCACCCAGCTGCGCGACCTCGTCCGGGCGGCCCGGGGTGTCCCCGCCGCCGGCGGCGGCACCGCCTGGGACGACCCGGCACTGCGGGCGCAGGTCGGCCGGCTGGAGGCGAGCGCCGACGGCCTGTGGCGGATGACCCAGAAGGGCATCGCCGAGGCGGAGGCCACCGGGCTGCCCGCGCCCACCGGCTCCGCCGTCAAGCTGCGCTTCAGCGAGCTCAGCCAGGAGCTCAGCGAGCTCGCGGTACGGGTGCTCGGCCGCGCCGCGGTCGGCGGTGTGCAGGGTGCCGGCCTCGACGGCGTGGAGACCGCCCGCGCCTACCTCTGGTCGCTGCAGTACAGCATCGCCGCCGGCACCTCGCAGATCCAGCGCAACCTGATCGCCGAACGGATCCTGGGGATGCCGCGCGCGGCCTGAACCGAACCGGATCATCGCCCGGCCGCGTCGGCCGGCCGCCGCCCACCTGCCGCCCCTCACAGAATCGGAGCCGAGGATGGATCTCGGAGTACGCGACCGTGCGTACGTTGTCGTCGGCGGAACGGCCGGCATGGGGCTGGCCACCGCACAGCTGCTGGTGGCCGAGGGCGCCCGGGTGGCGGTCGTCGGCCGCAGCCGCGAGCGGGCCGAGGCCGCGGTACGCCAGCTCGGTGCGGGCGCGACGGCGGTGGTCGGCGACGTCAACACCGGGGGTGAGGCTGACCGGATCCTCGCGGAGGCGGTCGACGCCCTCGGCGAGCTGGCCGGCATCGCCGTGACGACCGGCACCGGCCAGGGCTCCCACCGGGGGCTCGCGGCCGCCTCCGACGAGGTGTGGGCCGAGGCGTTCGACGACATCCTCATGGGCACGGTGCGTGCGGTACGCGCGGCGGTCCCCCACCTCGTCGCGGCCGGCGGCGGCACCGTGGTCACCACCGCCGCGTACGGAATGCGCGCCTACCACCCCGACCGGCTGCCCTACATCACGCTGAAAAGCGGCATCGCCACCTTCACCAAGACCGTCGCCCGGGCGTACGGCGCCGCCGGCGTGCGAGCCAACTGCGTCTGCCCCGGCGCGATCGAGACGGACTCGCTCGCAGGCCTGCGCCAGCACCTGGCGCAGGAGCGCGGGGTGCCACCGGAGGGCCTGCTGGAGCAGGTCATGGTCGACGAGTGGCACATGGACGTCGCCCTGCGCCGCCCCGGCACGCCGACCGAGGTCGGCGAGCTCTACGCCTTCCTGCTGTCCCCGCGCGCCGGGTACCTGACCGGAGCGGTCATCAACATCGACGGCGGCACCCAGTTCTGACGGGCCCGGCCCGGTGCCGACGAGCCAGGCCTGTCGGCACCGGGCCGCTCCCCGCAGGCGGTTCGATCAGTAGCAGTTGATCACGTCGACGACCCGGTCCGCCTGGTCCCCGAGCATCAGCTTGCTCGCGGCCAGCATGCGTGACCGCCAGAAGTCCTCGGCGCCCGCACCGTCGCCGGCCCGGACGAGCTCGACCAGCCGTCGCTGCGACCGCAGCGCCTGGCGGCGGATCGCGGGCGTGGAACCGCCGGCCTCGCCGCCTACCGCGACCGCGTTGGCCATCACCTCCCGCAGCGTCTCCGCGACGACGGCCATCGTCTGGTTCCCGGCCAGCGCCATGAGCCGCTGGTGGAACTCCGAGTTCGCGCGGAAGAACGTCTTCGGGCTGGCGATGACCTCCTCCTGATCCGCGATGAGCGCACCGAGCTCGTCGGCGGCCGCGTCCCGCCGCGGCGACTCCGCCACCTGTCTCGCGGCGATCGGCTCAAGGTGGCTGCGGGCCGTGTAGACATCCGCCAGCAGCACGTTGCGTGCCAGCAGGAGCAGCGCGGCCGTGCGCGCCGTCACCCGCTCGTCCGGCTTCTGCGCGAAGATCCCGCCGAGGACGCCCCGCCGCACCGAAACCAGACCCTGGGCCTCGAGGATGCGAAGCGCCTCCCGCAGGGAGGGCCGGGAGACCCCGAAACGTTCCACCAGATCCCGCTCCCGGCCCAGCAGGTCGCCGTCGGCGACCTGCCCTCCGACAATGAGCAGGCGCAGCTCGTCGGCGATCAGCTGCGGCTTCTCCCGCGCCGGGCTGACGCCCGTCCGCACGACCGCGGGCGATCCCCCGCCATCCTGCGCCATGTCCGGCTGCTCACCCGCTCTCTTCACCGCTGTCTCAGGCGGTCGCCTTTGTTCCGACCTCGGAGGCGCGTACACCGATCTGACGCTCGAAACGGCCCTGGTCGAAACTGCGGATCGACACGTCATGCCCGGCCGCTGCCGCGCGCAGCGCACCCACCGTGCTCTGCTCCCGCGGCAGATGCGCGAACGGATCGAACGAGTACCAGCGGCACGCGTTCTCGAAGGTCATCTTGTTGATCTCGTCGTCCGGAACGCCCATCGTGACCCGCTCCAGCTCCTCCGCCGCCGCCGGCCACGAGGAGTCCGAATGCGGGTAGTCACACTCCCACGAGATGTTGTCGATACCGATGTCGTGTCGCAGCCTGACCCCGACAGGGTCGGCGATGAAACAGGTCAGGAAGCGCTCCCGGAACACCTCGCTCGGCAACTTCCCGCCGAAGTCCTGACCCGTCCACAGATGATGCATCTCGTAGGTGCGGTCGATCCGGTCGAGGAAGTATGGGATCCAGCCGGTGCCACCCTCGGACAGTGCGATCCGAAGGTCCGGGAACTCCTTGATGACCCGCGACCACAGCAGGTCCGCCGCCGCCTGGCAGATGTTCATCGGCTGCAACGTGATCATGACGTCGACCGGAGCGTCCGGCGCCGTCACCGACAGCTTCCCGGACGAGCCCAGGTGGATCGACAGCACCGTGCCCGTCTCCGACACCGCCCGCCACAGCGGGTCCCAAGAGCTGTCGTGGAAGCTCGGGTAGCCCAACGTCGCCGGATTCTCCGTGAACGTCAACGAGTGGCAGCCCTTCGCCGCCACCCGCCGCACCTCCGCCGCGCACAGCTCCGCATCCCACAGCACCGGCAACGCCATCGGGATGAACCGCCCCGGGTACGCCCCACACCAGTCGTCGATATGCCAGTCGTTGTACGCCCGCAGCACCGCCAACGCGAGATCCTTGTCCGCCGCCGCGGCGAACAGGCGCCCACTGAACCCCGGGAACGACGGGAAGCACATCGAGCCGAGAACGCCACCGGCGTTCATGTCCTTGACCCGCTCGTGTACGTCGTAACAGCCGGGCCGCATCTCCTCGAACGCGGTCGGCTCGATGCCGTACTCCGCCTTCGGCCGCCCCGCCACCGCGTTCAGCCCGATGTTCGGGATCACCGAACCGTTGAACGTCCACACATCGTTGCCCTCGCCGGTCCGGATGACCTTCGGGGCCTGCTCCACGTACCGGGCCGGCAACCGGCCCTCGAACACGTCCGGCGGCTCGACGAGGTGATCGTCGACACTCACCAGAATCATGTCGTCTGCCTTCACAGCAACCCCTCATCTCGGAATTCTTCTCGCACATGCCCCGGAGGCCGGCGGCCGGTTCCGCGCCGCCGGCCTGGCATCAGTCGGACGAGGGCAGCGGCCTTGCCTGGGCGAGTTCCATCACAGCGTCGTGGCAGACCAGTTCACCGGCTCCGGGTTTCACAACGAGCGCCTGCGCCGCGCAGGCCGGGCAGGTGTATCGCTTGCCGATCGCGACCGGTCCGCCTGGACGTATCTCCAGGCCGGGTTCGGTCGGCGCCTTGACAAGGATTACCTCGACCCCGGTCGCCTCATTCCGCAGCCTTGCTCCCGCCGTTGGGGCGTCGGCCATCTCTTCCTCCACAAGGGCTTTCCATCGGCGACGGAGAATGTCGGGACTCGGCGGCCGCGCCATCACGACCGCCGGGGAGACCGCCTGGTTACACGGGCGCGTCCAGGCGAAGCAGCTGCGCGATGTTGCCGCCCATGATCTTGTCGATCTCCGGCTGTGACAGGCCGGCGGGAAGGCGATCCAGGTAGCTGAGCGGCTCGGCCAGGCCCTCGGCATGGGGGTAGTCGGAGCCGAAGAGAATGCGGTCGACCCCGAGAATGCCGATCAGCCGCGCGAAGTCGTCCTCGTGGAACGGGTTCACGTGGACGTTGCGCCGGAAGGCCTCGATCGGGTCCTCGTCGAACTCCTGCGGCATCCTCCGGTGAACCTCCTCGAGGTGCTCGAGGAAGAGCGGAACCCAGTCGGCGCCGTTCTCGATGGAGGCGATCCGCAGGGTGGGGAAACGGGTCAGGACGCCGTGGCAGACCAGCGCGGCCATGCTGTCCTCGATCGCCCGTTTGCCCAGCGTCATCGCCCGGAACGGGTCCGGCCTGAAGGGCAGGTACTCCCGCGGGCCGGTCCAGTCCGTCTGGTAGCGGGCGTAACCGCTGTCCGAGGCGTGCAGGGTGACGAGGATGTCGGCGTCCACGACCGCCTGCCAGAACGGGTCGAACTCCTCGAAGCCGAAGGACCGCGAGCCACGGAACCCCGGCACCGGTGCGGGCCGGATCAGGACTGCCCGGGCGCCTCGCTCCACCAGCCATTCCAACTCCTCGATCGCCTTCTCGACGATCGGCAGCGTGATGATCGGCACCGTGAAGATCCGGTCCTCGTGGTTGAAGGACCATTCCTCGTGCAGCCACTCGTTGAGCGCGTGGATCACGACATGGGTGAGCTCCGGGTCATCCCGCAGTCGGTCCTCGACGAGGCTCGCGAGCGTCGGGAACATGAGCGTGCGATCGATGCCCTGGGTGTCCATCAGGGCAAGCCGCGGACCGGGCTCCTGGAAGGCTGGAAGGCTGCGGATCGGCCTGCCCATGATCTCCCGGGGCGACTTCCCCTCAGGGTTACCGATCCGGAAGTACTCTTCCTGGGCACCGGGGCGGGCCACCACCTCGAAGGTCGGGTTCGGGATCATGTCACTGATCACGCCCCGGAACGCGATCTTCGTTCGGCCGTCGACCTCGACGTAACGAACGGCTCCCTTGTGGGAATCGGGAAGATGCCGGGTCAGCGCGTCCCGCGTCTCATACATGTGGTTATCCGCGTCGAAGACCCGGATCTTGCTGTCATGCACGCCGAACAACTCCGTTTCGTCTGTATCTCTCGGAGTCCCGGCTGGTGCCGTGAATCCCGCCGTCACGGCACCAGCGCGATCAGGAGACCGCCCGGCCCGGGCAGAGCTCCGGCTGAGACCTCCTGGTCAGAGCGCGGCCTTTTCGAGAATGTGCACGCCGCAGGCGGAGCCCAGACCGATCACATGGGCCAGGCCCACGCTCGCCCCCTCGATCTGCCGGTCACCCGCCTCACCGCGAAGGTGCGTGGCGACCTCCCAGATGTTGGCGATGCCGGTCGCGGAGACCGGGTGTCCCTTGGACTCGAGGCCGCCGGACACGTTCACCGGGGTCCTGCCGTCCCGCCAGGTCGCACCGGAGTTGAAGAAGTCGACGGCACCGCCGACCTCGCACAGCCCAAGGTTGTCGTAATGGACGAGCTCGGCCGTGGCGAAACAGTCGTGCAGTTCGACCAGGTTGAGATCGTCCGGCCCGACGCCCGACTTCTCGTACGCCTGCCCGGCGGCGTTCCGGGTGAGCGTGTTGACGTCGGGCAGGACCTGGCAGGCGTCCTGCCAGGGGTCGCTGGTCAGCACGGACGCGGAGACCTTGACCGCGCGGCGGCGCTGTTCCAGCGACAGTGTCCGCAGCTTGGCACCGCTGACGACGACAGCCGCGGCCGCGCCGTCACAGTTCGCCGAGCACATCGGACGGGTGTTCGGGTACGCGATCATGACATCGCTCATGATCTGCTCAAGAGTGAACCGCTTCTGGTAGGCGGCCAGCGGGTTCAGCGTCGAGTGCGCGTGGTTCTTCTCCGAGATCCGCGCGAACAGTTCGAAGCTGGTGCCCCCGTACCTGTGCCCGTACTCCATCCCGATCTGGGCGAACACCCCGGGCATCGTCCCGGTGCCGACCCGGCCCTCGAGGACGGCGACCGCGCCCTGGCGGCCGCTCGGGGTCCAGGTGTCGGCGTCCGCCGCCGGGCGGGCGCCCAGCAGGCCGGCACCGGCGAGCTTCTCCGCCCCCACGGCCAGCCCGTAGTCGGCCTCCCCCGCCTTCACCGCCATGATGACGGTGCGCAGCGCGGTGGCCCCGGTGGCGCAGGCGTTCGCCACGTTGTAGACGGGGATGCCCGTCTGCCCGATCTGCTTCTGCAGGTCCTGGCCGAGTTTGCCGCCGGCGGTCAGGTTGCCGGCCGCCAGGACGTTCATGTCCGCCATGGTGACGCCGGCGTCGGCGAGCGCGCCGAGCGCGGCCTCGGACGCCAGGTCCACCGTGTCCTTGGTCGGCTGCTTGCCGAACTTCGTCATGTGGATCCCGAGGATCCAGACATCGTCAGACGCCATCGGGGGCTCCTTCCAGGGGCTCGAACCCGAAGCCGATCGCTTCCACGCCGGCGCTGTCCGTGCCGACGACGTAGGTCGCCAGCCGGACCTTCATTCCGAGGCTGACGTGCTCGGGAGAGGGTGGGGTGTTGATCACGTTCGCCCGCACGCTGGTCCCGTCGCAGTCGACCACGGCGGCGACGAAGGGCACCGGGACACCCGACGGCGCGAGCGAGACGATGGTGAAGGAGCGCACCTCGCCGGTCGTGGCAATCGGCACGATGCGGAACTCGAGGCGGCCGCAGGACGCGCAGGCGTTGCGGCGCTCGAAATAGCGCGCGTTACAGCCGGTGCACTCCTGGGCGACCAGATGCGGGTCGTCGTCGAGTACCAGGTAGTCGACGAGTGGAATTCGTGACGTCATGGAAGAAACTCCTGGGTACGGTCAGGACCGCGCGAGGGCGGGCGGCTCGGCCGGAGTGAAGCGGAACAGGCGCTCCGCGTTGCCACGCAGGATCTTGTACTGGACCTCCGGCGTGAGATGGTTGATCTGGTCCTTCACCACCGCGATGCAGTCCGGCCAGGTCGAGTCGGAATGCGGGTAGTCGGTCTCGCACATGATGTTGTCCTCGCCGATCTCGTCGATACTGGCGATTCCGTGCCGGTCCTCGATGAAGCAGCCGTAGATGTGCTCGCGGAAAAGGGCCCGCAGATCGATCGTGTCGACATCGACCTCGGCGAAGTCGTGCCGCGAGGTGTTTCCGCCCTCCTCGCGGGGCCGGAAGGGGTGGAACTGCACGCCGCGTTTGACCCAGTGCCGCTGCTTGTCGAAAACCTGCTCGGCGCGTTCCAGGAAGTAGGGCATCCAGCCGATCTCACCCTCGGAAAGGGCGATCTTCAGCCCCGGATAGCGGTTGAACATGCCACTGAAAAGCCACGAGAGCATCGCCCCCGAGGTCCGGGTCGCCCCCCATGTCAGGTTGGCCATGAACGGTGCGTCCGGGGTGATCTTGGGAATGGTCGACGACGAGCCGACGTGCATGCACACGACCATCCCGAGCTCCGAGGCCGCGGCCATCACCGGATCCCAGTAGCCGTCACGGTCGTGAATGCTGGGCAGCCCGAGCGGGACCGGGTTCTCCGAGAACGCGAACGCCGTGGCGCCCTTCGCCGCGCACCGCGCCAGCTCCTTCGCCGCGAGCGCCGGGTCCCACAGCGGGATGAGGACCAGCGGGATGAGCCGGCCGCGGTCGGTGGCGCACCAGTCGTCGAGCATCCAGTCGTTGTAGGCGCGCAGGCAGGTCAGGGCGAAGTCGTGGTCCTGTGCCTCGTAGAAGAGCTGGCCGCAGAACCGGGTGACGGACGGGAAGCACATCGACGCCAGCACACCGGCCCGGTCCATGTCCGCCAGCCGCGACCTGGCGTCGTAGCAGCCCGGCCGCATCTCGGCGTAGGTCACCGGCTCGGGGCTGAACTCCTCCTTCGCCTTGCCCGCGACCGCCGAAAGGCCGGTGGTGGGCAGCCGCTTGCCGTCGTAGACCCAGTACTCGAGCTTGCCGTCGTGCTCCAGGTGTGGTGCCCGGTCCCGGTCCTTGGCCGCGATGCGGTCCAGCCACAGGTTGGGCGGTTCAAGCACGTGGTCGTCGACCGAGATAAGCCAGTCGAGATTGCGCTCACCCGTCATTGCGCTGCCTTCCGGTCTTGGTGGGGCCGTCTCCGGCGCCCGCCAGCTGTACCCCGGGAATATCACTGCCTCCGGGGTCGGAGAGATTTCTCAGAACTGTTCGGCGCTGTAGACCACGGCGCCACCGAGATGCGGCGAGGCATGGGCGGCCAGGCCTACCCGGGCCTGTTCCCGTTGCCGGCCCGCGGCCCGCCCGGAAAGCTGCAGATAGCACTCCAGCATCTGCGGTATTCCATGCATCCGCCCGTTTCCCAGCGCGCCGCCGCCGGACAGGACCGGCAGTCCTTTCGGACTGTCACTGTCGATGCCGCCGGCCTGCACGAAACGGTGGGCCTCCCCCTCGGGGCAGAATCCCAGTGCCTCCAGCCAGAAGTACACGAACGGCGAGAACCCGTCGTAGAGCTGGGGCAGGTCCACGTCCGCCGGGCCGATTCCCGCGCTCTCCCACAGCCGCCGCCCGGTTTCGGCGCCCACGGTGCGGATGTCGTCCAACGGCCAGTGCAGCGCGAGCCCGGGCCGCGTCGGGCCGGCGCCCGCACAGCCGGCGATGTAGACCGGGCGATGCGGGAGGTCGGCGGCCCGCCTGGCCGAGGTGAGGACGAACGCGGCGACACCGTCGACCGGCAGGTCGCAGTCCAGCCTGCGGATCGGGTCATTGATCATCGGTGCGGCCAGGTAGTCCCCTGCCGTGAGCGGCTTCCCGTGCCAGTAGGACCACGGGATGCGGGCCCCGTTCTTGCGGGCCTCCACCACCACCGCGGCCATCGACTCCCGCGACGCGCCATATTTCTGCAGGTACTCGTTGTAGGCGAGCGCGATGGTCGCCACCGGCCCGAAGAAGCCCTGCGGCATCGTCCACTGCCGCGCCCCGCTCGCCTCGTGCGCGTCGCTGGCGTGGTAGGCGCCGGCCGGATTGTGCAGCGCCCGGTGCACCAGCACGTGGTCGGCCGCGCCCGCGGCGATCGCGTTGACGGCGAGGGCCACCGAGCCCGGCAGCTGGCCGGTCCCCTGGAAGCCGGCGACATGGCGCGGCCGCGCGCCGAGGCGGGCGGCGAGCCACGCCGACGACACCATGGTCACGCCGTCGGTGGCCGGATGGTCGCCGACGGTCGGGAAGCGGGCGCCGGTCACGAAGCCGTCGATCTGCGCCACGGTCAGACCGGCGTCGGCGATGGCCGCCCGCGCGGTGTCGACGGCGAGTGTGCCCAGGGGGCGGGCCGCGTGCCGCGCGAGGGCGCTGTGCGCGTAGCCGACGACGGCCACCTGGTTGCCTGCCCGCAGCCGCCCGCTCACGCGCGCGCGTCCAGGACGAAGGCGGGCACCGCCGCGGCGTGCGGAAGATCCTCGAACGCCACCCGCACCGGGGCTCCGAAGCTCGGTGCGGCCCCGGGGCCGTCGAGGAGCCGGCCGATCATTCGCAGCCCGGCCTGCTCGACGAGCTCCACGTCGACGAGGACGAACGGGATGTCGGCGGCGAAGCCGGGGAGGAAGGACTGGCGCATCACCGTCCAGGAGCGGATCTCGCCGCGGCCACTGACCTGCTGGAACACGAAGTCCGGCGCGGTGCTGTGGCAGTGCGGGCACACCACGTCCGGTGGGATGGCGTAGGCGTCGCAGCGGGAGCAGCGGGCGACGGCCAGGACGTGCCTGGCCGCCGCCGCCCAGTAGGGCGCCGAGACGTCGTCCGGCACCGGCACCGGGCGGGCGGCGCGTCCCACGGAGCCCACGGAGCCGTCGGGTGCGGTCAAGGCGCCGCTCCGGCGTCCTTGAGCTCGATGATCTGTTCCCAGGTGTAGCCGAGTTCCAACAGGATCTGCTCGGTGTGCTCGCCGTTCTCCGGTGCCCGCCGCAGCTGGGCCGGGCGTCCGTCGAACTGGACCGGCACGTTGGGGATCCGGTAGGTGGGACCGCCCTCGACGGCCACCTCCCCGATGTAGTCGTTGGCGATGACCTGGGGGTCGTCGAGCAGCTCCTCCACGGCCTGCACCGGCGCCCAGGGCACGTCGATGGAGCCGAGCAGCTCCCGGCACTCGGCGAAGGTGCGCCGGGAGAACTCACCCTCGAGGATCTCCGCGCAGGCGTCGGCGTTGGCGCGGCGTGCGAACAGGTCACGGAAGCGGGGATCGTCGACAAGGTCCTCGCGGCCGAGCACCCGGCAGAAGTCGGCCCAGTAACGGTCGGACTCCAGGAAGACGAGCTGGATGAAGCGGCCGTCGCCGGTCCGGTAGGCACCGAAGACGGGGTTCACCCGGCGCGGCCGCGGGCCGGGGATGACGCCCTGCAGCGCGCTGAGCAGGTCGGAGGAGAGCGTCCACATCGCGGTGGCGAGCAGCGAGACGTCGACGACCGAACCCTGGCCCGTCCGGCCCCGCTTCACCAGCGCGGCCGCGATGCCGAACGCGAGCGCCATGGCGGCGCTGCGGTCGCCCATGGCACCCCGCTGCGGAATCGGCTCCGGGCTCGGCGACGGGGTGGGGTGCTGGGACTGGGCAGCTCTCTGCGGCTGGGAAGCGCTCTGCGGCTGGGTGAGGATGTGCGCGAGACCGCCGCGGGCCCAGAACGCCGAGGCGTCGTAGCCTGCCTGGCCCGCCTCCGGTCCGCGCGCGCCGTACCCGAGGCCCCGCGCGTAGACGAGGCCGGGGTAGCGGCGCGTCAGCTCGTCGGCGTCGAGCTTCAGTCGCTCCAGCGCGGGCTGGCGCATGTTGGTGATCAACACCTCTGCCCGCCCCAGCAGCTGGTGGAGGATCGCCATCCCCCGTTCGGTGCGCAGGTCGAGGGTGATGGAGCGCTTGCCGCGGTTGGCGAGCGCGTCCGACAGGTTCACCCCGCCGGCGCTGTCCGCGCCGATCCCCTGGGTGAGCAGCCCTCGGTAGGGGTCACCGCCGGGCCGCTCGACGCGGATCACGTCCGCGCCCCAGTCCGCCAGGAGCGCACCCGCGACCGGGGCGAGCACCCACTGCGATAACTCGACGACGCGCACGCCGTCGAACGGAAGCTCAGCCACCCCGCCCCTCCCACTTCCCGGCCCCACCGTCAGACAGCAGGACCTTTACGAAACCGTTTCGTTTACCTTGGGCCGGAAGAGCGCTAGCGTCAAGGCACGCCCCGTCAGCCGCTGCCAGCTGCACGGACGTGCGGCGGATCAGGTCTCGACACGACTGGGAGCAGGCATGGACACCTCATTAGCGGGGCGGACGGTCGTCGTCACCGGCTCGGCCTCGGGCATCGGCGCGGCGACCGTGGCCATGGCGCGGGCCAGGGGGGCAACCGTGATCGGCCTGGACCGGGATGCCTCGGCATCCGACACGATCCAGGTCGACCTGGTCGACGAGGCCTCCATCGCTGCCGCGGCCGCGGCACTGCCCGAGCGGATCGACGTGCTCTGCAACGTCGCCGGGGTGCCCGGGACCGCGCCCGACCAGACCGTGCTCGCTGTGAACCTCCTCGGCCCCCGCCACCTGACGCAGCTGCTGCGGCCGCGGCTCGCCGGCGGCGCGGTGGTCAACGTGGCCTCCGCGGCCGGCGCCGGCTGGCCGGCGCTGCTGCCCGAGATCAACGAGCTGCTCGCCACGACCACCATCGGCGACGGGCTCGCCTGGTTCGCCAGGGCCGCCCCACCGGCCGACGCGTACAGCTTCGCCAAGGCCGCGATGACCGTCTGGACGGCCCGCACGAACTGGGACTGGCTCCCGGACGGCCCACGGCTGAACAGCGTGAGCCCCGGCGCCGTCGAGACGCCGACCCTCGCCGACTTCAGGGCGACGATGGGCCCGGCGCTCGACCGGATCGGCGGCCTCGTGGGCCGGTTCGGCCGCCCCGAGGACATCGCCGCCGTCGTCTGCTTCCTCGCCGACCCGGCCTCGGAATGGGTCAAGGGGCAGGACATCCTGGCCGACGGCGGTTTCCACGGGGCCAGGGCCACCGGGTCGCTGGACCTCGCGGCACTGTTCCAGGGGGCCGCCCGTTGACGTCCTCCCCCTCGTGGACGAGGGGGATTCCAACTACCCGAACAGGAGTTCGTGTTGTTGAGGTTCGCGGTTCGCGGGCACGGCCAGCGCCATGCCTCCCCGCGCGGTCACGGCCCGCCCGGCCGCGATGTTCACCGCCGCGTTCACATCAGCGTGCGCCGTGTGCCCGCAGGCGACGCACCGGAACACCGCTTGGCTCTCGCGGTTCCCGGGCGCCGTATGCCCGCAGGCCGAGCACCGCTGACTCGTGTACGCGGCCGGGACCCTCTCCACCCGGCCCGGAGCCTTCTGCTCCAACCGTCGGACCAGCAGCCCCCAGCCATGGGCGAGGATGCCCCGGTTCAACCCGGCCTTCCCCGCCACGTTCCGCCCAGGGGCGGCGACCGTGCCCCGGGCGGAACGGGTCATACCCCGGATGTTCAACTCCTCGACCCGGATCACGTCGTACCGGCGGGCGAGACCGGTGGAGGTCTTCTCCACCCAGTCCCTGCGCCGATCCGCCTCCCGGGCCTTCAACCGGGCGATCTGTCCCTTGATCCGGCCACGCCGGTTGCTGCCCCGCCGTGCCCTGGCGGCCCTGCGCTGCAACCAGCGCAGCCGTTTCACCTCGCCTGGCCGCAGACCCGGGCAGAAAAGCAGTTCCCCGGTCGACAGCGCGGCAGACACCGCCACCCCACGGTCCACCCCGACAACACTGCCGGTGCCGGGCGGGCCGATCGGATCGGGTATGGCGGCGAAGGCGATATGCCAGCGGCCCGCCCGGTCCCTCCGCACCCGATACGACTTCGCGGCCGGCACCGGCCGGCTTCGGCGGAACCGCACCCAGCCGACCTTCGGGACCAGCACCGACGCCCACCTCCCGTTGTCCTGGCGGACCCGCGACGCGGCCGGGCCCACGATCCGGAACCCCTCATGCACCCCCTGCCGGCGAAACCCCGGCCTGCGGTGGGTGCCGTTGAAGAAGTTCCGCCACGCCTGATCCAGATCACGCAACGCCTGCTGCTGCACGATCTGCGAACCCGCCGCCAACCACGCATGCTCCGCCCGCGCCTCGGTCAGCTGCCGGGCCTGCTCGTGGTAGCCGGGCGTCGGCCCACGCCCGGGCCGGTAGGCCGCACGCTGCTCGTGGCCGAGGTTCCACACATAGCGGGCATGGCCGCACTGCGCGAGCAGGGCTTCGACCTGCGCCGCGTCGGGATACAACCGGAACCTGGAGATGAAATGATCATAGGTTGGCGGCGGGACCGCGAAGCAGGTCTCTCTGTGACCTCAGAGCGACCCGCACACCCGCCTCTCCGAGACCACGACAAACCACCGTCGCCCACCGAACAGCGAGACCAGCCACCCGGTGCGCCGGGCTCTCCAGCGGCGGTACGCCTGACAGCGAACCGCCGCCCCCTGCCCCGCTCCGCGGAAGGCCGGACACCTCCCCTGCCTAAAGGCCGGGGTCTCCTCCGAGGTTCCCGATGACGGACTTCGCCCTGCTGATCGGCGGCGAGCGCCGGTCGACCCCGACCACGCTGGACGTCGTCAACCCGGCAACGGGCGGCCTGGCTGGCCAGGCCCCCAACTGCACCCGGGCGGACCTCGACGACGCCATGGCCGCGGCCCAGCGGGCCTTCCCGTCCTGGGCCGCAGACGAGGACGCCCGGCGCCAGGCGCTGCGGGAGGCCGCCGCCGCGCTGACGGCCGCCGCGACGCGGATCGGGACGATCCTGACGTCGGAGAACGGCAAGCCGCTCGCGCGGGCGGTCGAGGAGGTCCACGGGGTCGCGCACTGGATCGGGTACTTCGCCGGTCTGGACCTGCCGCGCGAGACCATCTACTCGGACGCGACGAAGGTCATCGAGGTGGTCCGGCGCCCGATGGGCGTGGTCGCCGCGATCGCGCCGTGGAACTACCCGCTCATCCTCGCCTCGTGGAAGCTGGCGCCCGCGTTGCGCGCCGGCAACACGGTGGTGCTCAAGCCGTCCCCGTTCACGCCGCTGTCCACGCTCGCGATGGGCGAGGTGCTGGCCGGGGCGCTGCCCCCGGGCGTGCTCAACGTCGTCAGCGGTGGCGACGAGCTGGGAGCGTGGATGTCGACGCACCCCGTCCCCCGCAAGATCTCCTTCACCGGGTCGGTGGCCACCGGCCGGAAGGTCGCCCTCAGCGCCGCGGCCGACCTCAAGCGGGTGACGCTGGAACTCGGTGGGAACGACCCGGCGATCCTGCTCGACGACATCGACGTCGACAAGGTCGCCGACGGGGTCTTCGCCTCCGCCTTCCAGAACTCCGGGCAGGTGTGCGTCTCGATCAAGCGGGTCTACGTCCCGGCTCGGCTGCACGCCGACGTCGTGGAGGCGCTCGCGGATCGCGCGAAACGGGCCGTGGTCGGCGACCCGATGCTGGAGCAGACGCAGCTCGGGCCGGTGAGCAACGCGCCGCAGTACCGGCGGGTGCTGGACCTGATCGAGGACTCACTCGGCCGGGGCGCCGTCGCCGTCGCCGGTGGGGGCGCTCTCGACGGACCGGGCTACTTCGTGGCGCCGACCGTGCTGCGCGACGTCACCGACGGCATGCCGGTCGTCGACGAGGAGCAGTTCGGGCCCGTGCTCCCGGTCGTCCCGTACACCGACCTCGACGAGGTGATGGCCCGCGTCAACGGGTCGATGTACGGCCTTGGCGGCTCCGTCTGGTCGGCCGACCCGGAGCGCGCCGCGACCACCGCCGAGCGGATGGAATGCGGCTCCGCGTGGATCAACAGCCACGGCGGCCTGCTGCCGTTCGCGCCGTTCGGCGGCGTCAAGTGGAGCGGCGTCGGGGTCGAGAACGGCCCGTGGGGGCTGGCCTCGTACACCGACATCCAGACCCTGCACCGGGCTCTCTGAACAGGACGGAGAACTTCAGTGAGCGCATCGCTGCGAGGCTCCGTGCGGCCGCTGCCCCAGACGTTCGAGCTGGCACCGCTGCTGCGCCGGGTCACCGGGCTGGCCCTCGCGCTCGAGGAGCCGCAGCCGGCCGTCGACGAGCTGCTGGACGCACTGCGCGCCGCGGAGAAGAGCCTCCTCGAGCTGGTCCCGGGCAACCTCGCGCCCCGGGTGGGCGAGCCGCCGCCGGCCGACGGCCGGGTGTACCTCGACCACTCCGCCGACATCGGCGCCTTCAACCCCTGCTTTCCCGAGTACGACCTGCGGGCCGACGGCGACCACGCCACCGGGATGGTCACCTTCCCGGTGGTGTTCGAGGGCCCGCCGGGGCTCGTCCACGGCGGGTTGCTCGCGCAGTTCTTCGACGCGGTGGTCCAGCAGCACAGCTGCGCCTGTGGGGCGGCCGGACGGACGACCTTCGTCATGGTGGAGTACCTGCGGCCCACCCCGCTGCTCACACCGCTGCGGTTCGAGGTCGACCGGCTCGTGGTCGGGCGGCGCAGCACCTCCGACGCGCGGCTGCTCTCCGGCGCCGGTGAGGTCCTGTGCACCGCGAAGGTGGGGGCCGTGGCCGGCGACGGCTCCCACCTTTCGAAGGCAGACGGCCGACGGAGTGCGTCATGACGACACCGACGACCGCGACCGCGACGGCACCGGCGACCGCGACGGCTGCGGCGACCGCGACGACCGCAGTGCCTGCGACGACATCGGGCGCGGCTCCGGCCCCGGTGCCGTGCACGGTGCCGGAGCTGCTCGCGGAGCGGGCCGCCCGCCGGGGCGACCACACGTTCCTCATCTGTGACGACGAGACGCTGACCTACGCACAGGCCGAGCGGCTGTCCGCGCGGCTGGCCAAGGGCCTGCTCGCGGCCGGCGCCGGCAAGGGCACGCACGTCGGGATCCTGTACCCGAACGGGCCGGGGCTGGTGGTGGCCTGGCTGGCGGCCGCCCGGATCGGTGCCGTGAGCCTGCCGTTCAGCACTTTCTCCACCGCGGCCGAGCTGCGGACGCTGCTGCGCAACGCGGACGTCGAGATGCTGCTGGCCGCCACCTCCTACCGGTCCCGCGACTTCGTCCGCGACCTGCCCGAGGCCGTGCCGGGGCTGGATTTCGCCGCGCGGCCGCCGCTGTTCGCCGCGGCGACGCCGGCCCTGCGGCGGGTGGCGTTCGACGGGCCGGACGGCGCGACACCACCGGGCTGGTCGCTGGCGGAGCTCGTCGACGCCGGCGCGCACATCAGCGACGAGGTGCTGCGGGCGGCCGAGAACGCTGTCAGCGCGGCCGACCGGATGGTGATCATCCACACCTCCGGGTCGACCAGCGACCCCAAGGGGGTGATCCACCGGCAGGGCCAGCTCATCCGCCATGTGGCGAACCTCAACACGCTGCGCCGCTACCACGACGAGGAGATCTACTTCTCGAACTCGCCGTTCTTCTGGATCGGCGGGTTCGCCTACGTCCTGCTCGCCACCCTGGTCTCGGGAGCGACGCTGGTCTGCTCCAACGCCCAGCGCGCCGGCGACGTCCTGGACCTGCTGGAACGGACGCGGCCCACGATGGTCAGCGGCTTCGCCGCCTCCGTCGCGCACCTGGCGAAGGACCCGTCCTTCCCCGACCGTGACCTGAGCTCGATCCGCCGCGGCAACCTGTGGCCGATCCTGCCCGCCGCGATCCGGCCGGCGGACCCGGAGCTTCGCCACAACATGCTCGGCATGACCGAGGCCGGCAGCGTCGCCCTGCTCAGCGACGACGAGTCCGACCAGCCGCCGCACCGGCGCGGCTCGTTCGGCCGGCCGGCACCGGGCTTCGAGGCCCGGGTCGTCCAGCCCGACAGCGGCGCGGACAGCCCGGTCGGCGAGCCGGGCGAGCTCTGGTTGCGATCGGCCAACCTGATGGAGGGCTACTACGGCCGCGAGCGCCACGAGGTGTTCGACGCGGACGGATGGTTCCACACCGGTGATCTGTTCTCCGTCGACGCCGACGGCTTCTTCTACTTCCGGGGCCGCCGCGGCGAGATGATCAAGACCGCCGGCGCGAACGTCTCCCCGCGGGAGGTGGAGGCGGCGATCCGCGAGCTGACCGGGCTGGTCGCGCATGTGGTCGGCATCGAGGACGCCCAGCGCGGCCAGCTCGTCGCCGCGGCCGTGCGGGTTACCGCCGGCCAGCCGCATCCGGACCCTGGCGAGCTTCGGGCGGGGCTGCGCTCGCGGCTGTCGGCCTACAAGGTCCCGAAGATGATCATGATGTTGCTCGACGAGCAGGTGCCGATGATGTCGAGCGGCAAGCTCGATCTGCGCGCGCTGAAGGCCCGGCTGCTCGACGCCCATCTGCATGACACCCGATGACCTGCCTGAGAACCGCACACCTCACCTGGTTGGAGACCCATGACGACGGGGAGCGCCACGACCGCGCCGAAGATCGACCTGCTCGACGCCGCGTCCTTCGCTGACGGCCAGCCGCACGAGCAGTTCACCTGGCTGCGGGAGAACGACCCGGTGCACCGGCACGCGGAGCCGGACGGCCCGGGCTTCTGGGCGGTCACCCGCTATGAGGATGTCAGGAGCGTGGGCCGTGACCCCGCCACCTTCTCGTCCACGCCCTCCGTGCAGATCCCCGACGTGGACGACGGCGGCAGCCTGGGCGACCACCAGATGATGCTGATGATGGACCCGCCGCGGCACAGCAAGTACCGCAAGCTGGTCAGCCCCTTCTTCGTCCCCCGCTCGGCCCGGTCGCTGCGGGACCGCACGGAGGCGCTCGCCCGGCGCATCGTCGACGACGTCATCGAGCGCGGGGAATGCGATCTCGTCGAGGACGTCGCGGGGAAGATGCCCTCCTACGTCATCGCCGACCTGCTCGGCATCCCGCTGGAGGACGGCCGGGAGCTCTACCGGCTCACCGAGGCTGTCCACGCGGCCCCCGAGACAGTGCCGGAGGGCACCCAGCTGGAGGCCGGGCTCAGGATGTTCACCTACGCGAGCGAGCTGCAGGCGCGCAAGCGCGCCGAACCCGGCGACGACCTCGCGAGCCATCTGCTGGCCGCCGAGGTCGACGGGCACCGACTCGACGAGATGGACTTCAACCTGTTCTTCATGCTGCTCATCGACGCCGGCGGTGACACCACCCGCCAGCTCGTCGGCGGCGGCGTGCAGACCCTGTTCGAGCACCCCGACGAACGCCGCCGGCTCCAGGAGAACCTCGACGACCGGCTTCCCCTCGCGGTCGAGGAACTGCTGCGCTGGGTGAGCCCCGTCGTCTACATGCGGCGGACGGCCACCCGGGACACCGAGCTGCGGGGGCAGCGGATCCGTGCCGGCGACAAGGTCGTCATCTACTACGGCGCGGCGAACCGCGACGAGCGGGTGTTCATCGACCCGCAGCGGTTCGACATCACCCGCTCCCCCAACGAACACATCGCCTTCGGCGGCGGCGGGCCCCATTTCTGCCTCGGCTCACACCTCGCCCGCGTGGAGATCATCGCGCTGATGCGCGAGATTCTCGTCCGAATGCCCGACATCGAGCCGGCGGGCACCGTCACCTGGCTGGAGTCGAACTTCATCAGCGGCCCCCGGCATCTGCCGGTCCGTTTCCAGCCCGGTCCGGTCCTGGGTGATTCCTGACCGCGACGCAGAAAGGCGCAGGAATGGAATTCGAGACGATCACCTATGAAGTGGCCGACCGGGTCGCGACCATCACACTGAACCGGCCCCGGCAGCTCAACGCCATCAACAAGGCGATGATGCGCGAGCTCGCCGTCGCCTACGACGCGGCCGAGGCCGACGAGGACGTGTGGCTCGTCCTGATCACCGGCAGCGGGCGGGCGTTCTGCACCGGCGCCGACGTCACGGAGATCCCCACCGACGGCGGCAACCTGGCCGACACGCCCTACCTGTCAACCTACGACCAGTGGGAGGCACCACAGGAGGCGACGCCGCCGTTCCGCACGATGGCCAAGCCCATCATCGCGGCCGTCAACGGGATCTGCTGCGGCGCCGGGCTCGACCTGGTCACCACCACCGACATCGTCATCGCGTCCGAGCGGGCCGAGTTCTTCGACCCGCACGTCAGCATCGGGGTGGTCTCCGGCCGGGAGTGCGTACGCCTCGCCCGGGTGCTGCCGCGCACGGTCGCACTGCGGATCGCGCTGACCGGGCGCCATGAGCGCCTGGGCGCCCGGCGGGCCTACGACCTGGGCCTCGTCACCGAGGTTGTGCCGCACGACGATCTGCTGGCGCGGGCACGCGAGGTCGCCGCGATCGTCAACCGCAACGCGCCACTGGCGGTTCGGGGCACCCGGCTGGCGATCCACAAGAGCCTCGACCTGCCACTGCACGAGGGCGAGCTGCTCGCCGAGTCGTTCCGGGAGCGGGTCAAGCGCACCGAGGACTCACTGGAGGGTCCGCGGGCCTTCGTCGAGAAGCGCGAGCCCGTCTGGCGCGCCCGCTGAGCCTGTGCCCCGGGCTTCCCGGAGCAGCACGAAGGGCCGGTCGGTGAGGCTGCCACCTCACCGACCGGCCCTTCGTGTCCGTGCGTCCCGGCCTCGCGGTCCGTCCGGGGACGCGGCGACGTCAGCGCGCTCAGGCGCCGGAGCGGGCGTCCAGGTGAATCGGGACCGAGGAGTAGCCGCGGACCGTGCTGGTCTGGACCGCGACGAGTCGCTCCTCGTCGATCTCCCAGTGTGGGAACCGGGCGAGGGTGCCGGCGAGCGCCACCTGCCCCTCCATCCGGGCCAGCGCCGCGCCCAGGCAGAAGTGCGCGCCGAACCCGAACGTGATGTGCCGCCCGATGGCACGGCGGACGTCGAACGTGTCGGGGTCGGTGAACTCGCGCGGGTCCCGGTTGGCGCTTCCGTTGAGCAGCAGCACCTTGGAGCCGGCGGGGATGTCGACGCCGTGCGCGGAGAAGTCGCGCAGGGTCCAGCGCCCGTTGACCGGGGACGGCGCCTCGTAGCGCAGGACCTCCTCGATCGCTCCGGGGATGAGGGAGGGGTCGTCGACCAGCAGCTGGCGCTGCCGCGGGTTGCGGGCCAGGGTCACCGCCGTCCAGCTCAGCAGCCGGGCGACCGTCTCCACCCCGGCACCGGCCAGCAGCACGACGAACAGCGCGACCTCGTGATCGGTGAGCCGGCGCGAGACTCCGTTCTCCTCGATCTCGGCGGTGACGAGGGTGCTGACCATGTCCTCGCCGGGGCGCTGCCGGCGCTCGTTGATCAGCTGGGTCGCGTAGCCGTGCACCTGGAGCCCGGCGTTCGCCGAGGTGGGGTTCGACGGCTCGGTCTGCCCCTCCTCACGGTGCAGCATCTCGTCGAACCAGCGGCGGACCATGTCCCGCTCGCTCTCGGGGATGCCCAGCATGTGGCCGATGACCATCGGCGGCAGCAGCGCGCCGAACTGCTCGATGTAGTCGAACCCGGACGACCCGACCAGCGGGTCGAGGTACCGCGCCACCAGCTCCTCGATGTGCGACCGCAGGTCGTTGATCCGCCGAGGCGTGAAGGCCCGGCTGACCAGCTTGCGCATGACGTCGTGCTCGGGCGGGTCCATGAAGATGACCGACGGGAAGCTGGTCGGCGCGTCCAGGGTCTCCAGCTGGACGCCGTGCGAGGAGCTGAACGTGGCCGTGTCGTGATAGGCGTCCCAGACGTCCTGGAAACGGCTCAGCGCGAAGAAGCCGAACCGCTCGTTCCAGTAGACCGGCTGCTCCTCGCGCATCCGCCGCCACGTGTCGTGCACAGTCCGGTCGATCTCGACGTCGAACGGGTCGTAGCTGATCGGTGACACCGTCTCGACACTCATCGGATGCTCCACTTCCACTTCCACACGATTCCGGAACACATGACGGGGAACATGGCGACCGGCTACCTGCCGATCTGGGACTTCATGTCGTCCAGCAGCATGAGAATCGGCAGGCCCGACTCGCTGAGGGCATGTCCGTGACCGGTCTGGTGGATGTCGAACACGGACTGCACCGCCGCGTAGAAACCCTGCACGTCCAGCGTCTGGTTGACGGCACGCTTGGCCTGTCGCAGCGCGAACGGGTGCATCTGGGCGATCTGCGCGGCCAGCTCCTGGGTCGCCGGGCGCAGCTCGTCGAGCGGCACGACCCGGTTGACCATCCCGACCCGCTCGGCCTCGTAGGCGTCCATCGCCCGGCCGGTGAACAGCATCTCCTTCGCCCTGCGGGCGCCCCACTCCCAGGTGTGGCCGTGGTACTCCACGCCACCGATCCCCATGTTCACCACCGGGTCCGAGAACTTCGCGTTGTCGGCCGCGATGATCAGATCGCACGGCCAGCACAGCAGCAGGCCGCCGGAGATGCAGACGCCCTGCACCGCGGCGATCGACGGCTTCGGCACGTTGCGCCAGCGCAGCGAGTACTCGAGGAACCGCTTCGCCTCCGTGGCGTAGATCCCGCCGAGGGTCAGCGCCGGCCGCTGGCCGTTCCCGCCGCCGCCGCCGACGCCCTTGATGTCGTGCCCGGCGGAGAAGTGCCTCCCGTTGGCGCGCAGTACGATGACCCGAACGTCCGGATCCTCGGCCGCGCGCCGCCATGCCTCGTCGAGCTGGTCAAGCAGCTCAAGAGTCTGCGCGTTCGCCGCCTGCGGCCGGTTGAGCGTGATCGTCGCGATCCGCTCCGCTGCCTCGTACTCGATGAAGCTCTCGCTCACGACACGATCTCCTCATGCTTTGCCGGTCAGCCATCAGGCTCGGCCCTCAGCCCGCGCCACGCGGGCCAACCAATACATCTATATATTAATAAGCACTTCGCGCCAGCGCCAGCGCTTGGCCGAGCAGGCGGCACTACCCGATCCACATCCCGCCCGACGTTGGCGACGCGGCGAATCCTCTGGTCGACAGCGAGATCAGGTTTTTCGACCGACAAGCCGAAGACAGTTGACTTTCGACGAAAAAATATAGATAGTTTGCGGGAACAAAGCCGAAGACGGTCGCCGCCGATGCCGCGACCGGCCATGGCCACGAGTGCGGGCGGCCGAGCCTGGGAGCACCCGGCCGGCACGGCATCCTCATCATCGCTCGGCCAGACCGGGAAGGACGACGCCATGGCGATCGCCATCGGGGACGAACATCAGGAGCTGGCCAGAACCACCCGGGCGCTGCTGGCGTCGAGGAACGCCCGAGCCGCCGGCCGCGCGCTCCTGGAGGCCCCGCACGAGGCCCTCCCGGACTTCTGGAAGGAGTTCGCCGATCTCGGCCTGCTCGGCCTGCACCTGCCCACCGAGTACGGCGGTGGCGGGGCCGGGCTGCCCGAGCTGGTGGTCGTCGTCGAGGAGCTCGGCCGGGCACTCGCGCCGGGGCCGTTCGTGCCCACCGTCGCCGCATCGGCGATCGTCGACGCGTGCGGCGGGCCGCGGCTGCGGGGCCGGCTGCTGCCGGGACTCGCGAACGGTGACACCGTCGCCGCGTTCGGCCTGCTCGGTGACCTGACCCTGACCGACGGGCGGCTCTTCGGCGACGGCGGTGTCGTGCTGGGCGGCGGGGCGGCGACACTGTTCGTGCTGGCGGTGGGCGACGACATGGTCGTCGTGCCGCCGACGTGACCGAACTGGGTCTCGCCGGGGTGGAGCGCCAGGCCACCCTGGAGCTGCCACCGGAGGTGGAGGCCCGGCGCGCCGAGATCCGTGCAATGGCGGACGAGCTCGCCGCGCGATCCGAGGCCGAGCAGCGCACACGTCTCATCGAGACCGGCTACGTCATGCCGCACTGGCCGCGCCCGTGGGGCCTGGCCGCCCCGGCCGGGCTTCAGCTCGTCATCGACCAGGAGTTCTCGCGCGCCGGGGTGCGGCGCCCGTTCTACGCGATCACCGGCTGGGTGATCCAGACCCTGGTGCAGCTCGGCACGCAGGATCAGATCGACCGTTACGTCCACCGGGCGCTGGCCAAGGAGGAGGTCTGGTGCCAGCTGTTCAGCGAGCCCGACGCGGGCTCGGACGCCGCCGGCATCCGCACCAGGGGCGAGCGGGTCGAGGGCGGCTGGCGGGTGAACGGCCAGAAGGTGTGGACCAGCCTCGCCCTGGACTGCCGGCGCGGCCTGGCGACCGTCCGCACGGATCCCGAGGCGCCGAAGCACGCCGGTATCACAATGATGATCATTGACATGCACCGTCCCGGCGTCGAGGTGCGGCCGCTGCGCCAGGTCACCGGCTCCGCCGAGTTCAACGAGGTGTTCCTCACGGACGTCTTCGTCCCGGACACCGACGTCGTCGGGGTGCCGAACCAGGGCTGGAGGGTGGCGCGGGCGACGCTGGGCAACGAGCGGGTCAGCATCGGCGGCGGCACCGCCGGGGCGTACCTCGTCGACGACATCTTCGATCTCTACCGGCGGCACGCCGAGCGCGTGCCGGGGGCGCCCGAGCGCTTCGGCCGCCATCTCGCCCAGGAGCACGCGGTGGCGCTGCTCGACCTCCGCCGCGCCCTGCGGGCCGTGGCGGGCGCCGAGCCCGGGCCCGAGGGGAACATCACCAAGCTCGTCCTCGCCGAGCACGGCAGCTCCTCCGCCGCCCTCTACCTGGATCTCGCCGGCCCCGACGCCGCGTTCACCGACGACGGTCTCGGCGCGGCCGCGGGCCGTACCGCGCTCGCCTGGCGGCACCGGACGCTCGCCGGCGGGACGTCCGAGATCACCCGCAACCAGATCGCCGAGCGCATCCTCGGTCTCCCCCGCGACCCGCTGCTGAAGTAGCCCCGCAGGTCGCGGCGCCATCGTCTCGGCGCGCTGAATCCTCCACCGCGGCGACACCTCGCGCGGTTCACCGTGGTGGGGGATCAACGTTGCGCTGTTCAGCTGCTCGCGCTGTCGGCGCAGACCCGCGGGCGGACGATCCGGAACGCGTCGCCCGTCCCGGTGATCTGCACGAAGGCGTAGCAACCGAGGGGAACGGTGGCGGTGGTGCCCAGATCGACCGGTTCGATCAGTCCGCCGGCGTCGTAGTCGGACACCCTCCGCAGGGCGCCGATGAAGCCCTCCCGGGTGGGGCAGCCACCGGCGGCCTCCAGACCTCTCAGGAACAGATCGGTCTCGATGTAGGCCTGCAGGGCGAACTGCTGATCCGGGTCGGCGACCTCGGGCGCGAAACGGCCCATCGCGCCGCGGTAGGTGTCGAGTGCGGCACCACCGGCCTCGAAGGGCATCGTGTAAACCGGGAACGACACTCCGGCAAGCTTCGCGCCCAGGCCGGGGAGCAGGCCGTGGTCATATCCGGTGAGCGAGACCGTCGAGGTCAGGGGCAGCGCCACCGCGCGTGCCGCCTGCACGATGTCGGCGAGATCCTGGGGTGCCGTGAGGCCGAGCAGCGAGTCGACGCCAGCATTGGCGAGCCGCTGGGCCAGCTGTGCCGGGCTGTCGACGCTGCGCACGAAGGAGATGGGTTCGGTGGCGGCGAGCCCGATCGAGGTGAGAGCGTCCTTGTAGACGCGCCCGGCGGCCAGCGTCGCCTCCGCGGAACCGGTGGTCAGGATGCCGACCTTGTGGCCGCCGCCGGCCTGGATGTAACGGCCTATGGGCAGCGGGGAGGCCTGGAACCGCTCCGAGAACACGTTCTGGTCCTCGGCCCATTCCCACAGCTGGAGACCGGTGACGGGAATGTTGTGCGCCAGCATGGTGTCGCGCGAGCCGGCATAGGCACCGGTCATCATAAGGACTCCGAAAACGCCCTCACGCCCGACGAGCTGCTCCCCCACGACGGCGTTCCGCGAGACGTCTCCCGCGTCATCACGCCATTCGTAGACGACCTTCCGGCCGTGGATCCCGCCCGCGGCGTTCGCCAGGCCGATCCTCGCATCGACCCCGGCACGAGCCGAGGCGAGCGCGGCGCTGGCGGCACCCGAGTCAAAAAGAACCAGACCGAGCTTCACCTGCTCGACGCCTACCCCGGGGCCGCCACACGCCGTCGCCCCCTTCTCCGATTCGGGAGTGGCGGAACAACTGGCCGCGACGGCCAGGAGAACCACCGCTCCCGCGGCTAATCCCACTGATCTCGAACTCCTGCTGCCTGACCGCATCCGTGCCCCCATACTGCGTTGCTACGTCCTGTTTTCTTTTCCGGGCGGCTGTCACCCGAATTCCTCAGGTGCCGACCGGCACCCGCGGGCGCCCCGGCGGCAGCCACGCGTGCCCGGGTCGAAACGGCACTACACTTGGCCGGGCCCAGGTCTGGACGACGATCGATTGGACGCCTCTGATGCCGCCGCGTCCCCGCGCCTCGGAAGAGACGATCCTTCGCATCACCGTCGAGCTCATCGCGAAGCACGGCGTCGCCGGGTTCAACGTCGACGAGGTCGCGACCACCGCCGGGGTCAGCAAACCCACGATCTACCGCCGCTGGCCCTCCCGTGCCCGCCTCATCCAGGCCGCCTTCACCTACGGGGAGCGACCGGCGCTCCAGCCCGACACCGGATCGCTGCGCGGAGATCTCCGGGTCCTGCTCCAGGAGCTTGTGCACGCCTACAACCAGCCGGACCACGGGCGTGCCTACCCCGCCTTCCTGGAGGCCGCCGCCCGCGATCCGGAGCTGGCGGCGCTGCGACAGGAGAGCATGAACAAGGCCTTCGACGCCTTCCGCCGGGTGATCCTGCTGGCCACCGACCGAGGCGAACTGCCCGCCGACGTTGATGTCCGGATGTTCGCCCAGCTCCTGACCTCGCCGTTCCTCTGCCAGCGCCTCATCTCCGACGCACCGGTCCGGGAGGACGACATCGACCCGGTCATCGACGCCGTGATCGCCGCCTACAGCCGGGTTCGGACCTGACGGCACTGGAGCCCCTCCCTTCGCGTTCCGCCGACGAGCCGGACTGTCGTTCAGGTCTTGTGAACGACCCGCGTCTGCAGCTCCGCGTAGGCGTCGATGCCGGGCCGGCCGCATTCCCTCCCCACACCTGACGCCCGGCAGCCACCGAACGGGGCGCTGGGCGAGACGTCACCGTGGCTGTTGACGTAGACCGTCCCGGCCACCAGCCGCGCGGCGACGGCCGACGCCTTCTCCACATCAGCCGACCAGACGGACCCGCACAGGCCGTACTCCGTGCCGTTGGCCGCCGCCACGGCGTCGTCGAGCTCGACGTACCGGATGACGGGGAGCACCGGACCGAACTGCTCCTCGGCGACGACCGACATTGACGGCATGACGTCGGTGAGAACGGTCGGTGGGTAGAAGTTGCCCCGGCCGCCCACCGGCCGCCCGCCCGTCACGGCGACGGCGCCCTGTGCCAGCGCGTCCTCCACGAGAAGCCGCACCCGGTCGAACTGGGCCCGGGTGGTGATCGGCGGGAACGTGCCACCCTCCCGGGCCGTCGCGGCGACCTCCCTGGAGGCGTGTGCGGCCAGCTCGGCGACCATCGCATCGAAGATCGACTCATGGACGAACAACCGCTTGATCGCGAGGCAGGCCTGCCCCGCGATCGTGAACGCCGCGTCGTACACACGCCTGGCCACCGCTGACACATCGACGTCCGGCAGGACGATCGCCGCGTCGTTTCCGCCGAGCTCCAGGACCACGTTCTTCAGCGCGCCCGCCGCGGCCACGGCGACGGCCCGCCCGCCGGCGACGCCGCCGGTGAACGACACCAACCGGACCGCGGGGTGCGACACGAGGGCGGCGCCGATGTCGTTTCCGCCCGCGACGATGTTGACGACGCCGGGCGGAACGATGTCCTTCCAGACGGTGCCCATGTACAGGCTGGTCAACGGGGTGAAAGGTGACGGCTTGGCCACGACGGTGTTCCCGACCAGCAGCGCGTGGAAGGCCTTCTGCGCGGCGAGGAAGATCGGCCCGTTCCACGCGGAGATGGCCGCGACCACACCGACCGGCACGCGTACGACCTCAACCCGCCGGGCGTCCGAGTCCTCGACGAGGTCGACCGGAAGCGGCGTGTTCGCGATCTCCTCGGCGAAGACGTGGGCGAGGAAGACCTCACCGGTCGCGACCGGCAGGCCGCCGGGGCCGAACGGAACGCCCTTCTCGATCTCCGCCAGCTCGTTCAGGACGTCGACGTTCTCGGTCAGCGCCGCGCCCATCGCACGGATCACCTCGCGGCGTTCTGCCTCGCCGACCTGAGCCCACGCCGGCTGCGCCGCGGCGGCGGCCCTGCAGGCGGCGTCGAGCTGCTCGGCGGACGCCGCCGGGCACCGCGCGCCGATCTCACCGGTGCCCGGGTTCTCGACGGGGAAGAGCTCGCCGCCGCGAACGATCTCGCCATCGATGAGGTGGCCCAGCTCCTCGATCACACGGCTGACTGACATCTGGCGCTCCTTCGGCGTTGGATGGCGGAGCGGTCAGCTCACGACACCGCGGATCTTGAGGTCGAGGACGGCGTCCAGGTCGAGGCCGAGATCGGCGAGGATCTCGTCGCCGTGCTCGTTGAAGGCCGGCGCCCGCCGGGGCGCCGCGGGCGCGTGGTCGAACTGCACCGGCGCGGCGGCCAGCCGGAACGGGGTCCCGGAGGCTGTCCTGCATTCCTGGACATAGCCGTTGGCGACAGTCTGCGGGTCGTCGGCGACCTGCAGGGTGTCCTGGACCACCGTCCACTGACCGGAGAAGTCGGCGAGCAGGTCCCGCCACTGTGCCAGCGACCGCTGCGCGAAGGCCTTGCGCAGGATGTCCCTGGCGTCGGCGTTGTTCGCGATCAGCGCGGCGTGGTCGGCGAACCGGGGGTCGGTCACGAGATCGGGCCGGCCGATCACCTCGCACATCGGCGGCCAGTACCTCCCGGCCTGCAGGCAGCAGAAGGCCAGCCAGTGGCCGTCGGAGGTCAGGTACTCCTCCACGAGCGGGTTGAGGCGCGGCTCGCTGCCCGGCCGCGCCGTCCAGGGGACGCCCTGCTGCAGCGAGAGCGCGAGCGCCTGGCCCATGGCCCACAGCCCGGTGCCGAGCAACGACACGTCCACCGTGGGTGCCTCGCCCGTACGTTCGCGGTGGAACAGAGCACCCATGATCCCGCCGGCGATCACGCTCGCGCCCAGCGAGTCGCCGAAGCCGGGCGCCGGCGGGACCGGCACGTACTCGTACTCGGGGCGCATGGTTCCGACGGCGACTCCGGAACGCGACCAGAACGCGAGCGAGTCGTACGAGCCCCGATCCGCGTCCGGCCCACGCTCACCCTGCCCGGTCCCCGCGGCGTAGATGATCCGCGGGTTGTGCGCCCGGATGTCATCCTCGCCGATCCCCAGCTTGGCCCGCACCCGCGGAAGCTTGTTCGTCAGGAAGACATCCGACGTCGCGGCGATCCGGTACAGGACGTCCAGGCCGTCGGGCGAGGTCAGGTCCAGCCCCAGGCTGCGCTTTCCCCGGTTGGAGTGCTCGAGGAGGACATGGACGTCGCCGGAGACCGACACGACGCCGGTGGAGGCGAGGCCGCGCATGGCGTCACCCCGCTCGACATGCTCGATCTTGATCACGTCGGCGCCCCAGTCCGCCAGCAGCGCGGAGGCCGCGGGCACAAACGTGTGCTCGGCGACCTCCAGCACCCGAACGCCCTGCATCACCGCGGTCATCCGAATTCCTCCACTTTCTGAGTTCTGACCCTGTTGAAGGCGGCGAGGAGAAGGTCGACGACCGGCTCGATGTCGGCCCCGCGCACCGGTAGGTCCTCGACCAGCCGCTGCGCCATGAAGGGAGCGGAGACCATGTCGATGAAAAGGCGGACATCGGTGCCGACCGGCAGCTCACCCCGCTCGATGCCCCGGCGGACCGCCCGGTGGAACATGCCGAACGCGGAACGCATGCTGGCCCCCCGCAGCGCCGCGAGCTCCGGGTCACGGCTCGCCGCTTCGATGAAGGACCGGTAGGCACGCCCGAAGTCGGGCCGGTTGAGATATCTGACCAGCTCGCCCAGCAGGGTGATCAGGTCCTCGCGCAGCGAGCCGGTGTCGGGTGCGACGGCCTCGTGCTGCCCATAGGTGAAGGCCGCCTGCAGAAGCCTCGCCCGGGACGGCCAGCGCCGGTAGAGCGTCGGCTTGCTGACCCCGGCGACCGATGCCACCGCGTCCACGCTGACCCCGGCCACCCCATGCTCGGCGATCAGGTCGATGGTGGTGCGGAGGATGAGCTCCTCCGAGGCGCGCGGGCGCGGGGGCATGGGAATCGTCCAATCACGTCACTGCAGGGGGTGTGTCGTCCAGCGCACAGGTCCGGCCGGCTCGCGGGCCGGTCAGGGCCTCAGATCTCCCCGGCGGTCATTCGCGCGCGGGCCGGCCACGGGGGACGTCCCGGAACGCGATGCCGCGGTCCGCTGCCAGCTCCCTGGGCATACCGAGGACTCGCTCGCTCACGACGTTGCGGGCCATCTCCACGGTGCCGCCGCCGATCGAGCCCGACTGGCGCATGAGGAAGCTCGTCCCGACCGCGCCCAGCTCGCCGTCGTCGTCCGCCCAGGCCGCCCCGGTGACGCCGACCAGCTCCAGCGCGATGTCCGTGCTGCGGGTGCCAACCATCGAGGAGAACAGACGACCGACGGCGGCCGTCTGGTCGGACATGGCGCCGGCGGCGACGCCGTCCCGCACCCTGAGGTCGAGCTCCTCCTTGACCAGGGCGAGCATGTAGGCCTCGCCGACCAGGTCACGCGCGGTCGGGTCGGTGAGGCGCCCGGCCGCCCGGGCCGTGTCCCGGGCCGCGGTCAGACCGGCGCTGCCGCCGAGCATCGCCCCGGGCGGGCTGGTCACCAGCGGGGAGTTGTGCAGCATCCGCTCGTGGAACATCCAGCGGACGCACACCTCCCAGCCGCCGTCGACCTCGCCGACCCGGCAGCTGTCGGGCACCACGACATCGGTGAGGAACTCCTGGCAGAACTCCTTGTTGCCGTTGAGCATCTCGATGGGGTGGATCTCGATGCCCGGCTGGCGAAGCGGCAGCATGAAGACGGTGAGGCCGCGGTGCTTGGGGACGTCCCAGTTGGTCCGGGCCAGGCACAGCCCCCAGTCGGACCACACGGCACTCGTGGTCCAGATCTTGGAGCCGTTGAGGATCCAGTCGTCACCCTCGCGCACGGCGGTGGTGAGGGCGCCGGCGAGGTCCGAGCCACCGCTGGGCTCGGACAGCAGCTGTACCCAGACCTCCTCGCCGGTGAGGATGCGCGGGATGTGCCGGAGCTTCTGCTCCTCGGTACCGAACTCGAGGATCACCCCGAGGCACGGCTCGAAAGTCGGGATCTGCAGGCGCATCGGGTACTCGTAGGGGGCGAGCTCCTCGTTGAGCACCCGCTGGTGGGCGGGGGTGAGCCCCTGGCCGCCGTACGCACGCGGCACGCACAGCCCGGCGAGGCCCGCGTCGTACAGGATCCGCTGGACCTCGCGCTCACGGGCGACGACCTGGAGCGTCAGCTCCTCACTCAGCGGGTTCCGCCAGGACAGCAGGTTCGGGTCCCCCGGCCGCAGGTTGGCCCGCAGGACCGCGCGCACCCGTTCCCGGAAGGCCTCCAGGTCCACCGACTCGCCCGCCTCGGTCATCGCACCCCCCGTTGTCGCGCTTTCCGTCGTCGCACCGTCCGTCGTCGACCCGGGTGTCATGCCGCCTCGTCCTCCACCTTCTCGACGAGGTCGGCGAGCTGTGCCCGGTGCTCGGCCGGCGTGCCGTCGAGCAGCCGGTTCACGGTGTGCCGGCGCAGGAACAGGTGCAGGTCGTGCTCGAAGGTGAGACCGATCCCGCCGTGCAGCTGGACGCAGTCCTGCAGCAGCCGGCTGCCGTAGTCACCGACGAACGCCTTCGCGGCGCTCACCAGCGCGGGCGCGTCCGGCGCCCCCGTGCCGAGGGCCGCGGCGGCGGCGTCGCTGATGGCGTGGCTGGCCTCGAGCCAGGTGCGCAGGTCCGCGAACCGGTGTTTGAGGGCCTGGTAGGAGGCCAACTGGCGGCCGAACGAGTAGCGGTCGAAAGCCCACTGCACGGTCAGGTCGAACGCGGCCTGCATGGCGCCCACCGACTCTGCCGTTCCCAGCACCGCGGCGAGCTGGCGCTGGTAGGCCACCTCGCCGGCCGCGCTGCCGACCATGCCGACCACCGCGTCGAGCGGGAGACGCACATCGTCGAAGGTCACGGTGAAGAACCGGCGGGTCAGGTCCACCGTGCGCAGCGGCGCGACCGACAGCCCGGTCGTACCCGCCGGCACCAGCACCTGGGTCAGCCCGCCGTCGGTGCGCGCCGTAGCGAGCAGGTACGACGCGGTGGCGGCGGATTCGACGGGCCGTTTGACACCGCTGAGCACGATGGAGCCGCCGTCGATCCGCGCCTGCGCCGTGACCGAGCCGAGCCGGTCGTTCGGGCGTGGCTCGGCGACGCACCACGCCGCCGTCGCCGAACCCTCCACCAGCGCCGCCAGCGCTGTGGCCGTGGCGGTGCCGTCCTGCGCCGGCAGCGCCCGGGCCAGAGCCGCGGCGACGACGTTGGTGGCGACGAGTGGACCCGGTGCGGCGTGCCGGCCGAACGCGTCGGCGACCAGCACCAGGTCGGACACACCGTCACCACTGATCGTGCCGCCGCCGTGCTCCTCACCGACCAGCAGCGACGTCCAGCCCAGCTCCGCTCCGCGCCGCCAGTAGTCGCCGTCGAACCCGGCCGGGTCGTCCCGCAACCGGCGCACCTGCGCCACCGGCACCTGATCGGCCAGGAACTTCGACGTGGTGTCACGGAAGAACACCTGGTCAGCGTCCAGCGACAGCCGCACCGCCCCACCTACCCTCATCCGACTCTCGTGCCACGCTTCGCGATGGCCTGCCGGGGCGCACCAGCCGTGACGCTGCAGAGCTGCCCGAGCACCTTCACGAGCACTTAAAACGACACCGTTTCGTTTACCATCGAGCGTTTCGAGGCTACCGTCAAGCGCATGCAGACCAACAGACGCGTCGTCGTCGTGGGCGCCTCCAGCGGGCTGGGCCGCCACCTGGGGGTCTACCTGACCCACCGCGGCGCCCGGACCGCATTACTCGCCCGCAGTCACGATCGCCTCCTCGCCGCCGCGAGCGAGGCCGGGTCCGGCGCCGTCGCGATCGCCTGCGACGTGACGGACCCGGCCGCGTGCCGGAACGCGATCGAGAAGGCCGCCGGGGAACTGGGCGGGATCGACGCCCTCGTATACGCACCGGGTGTCGGCCCGATGGCTCCGCTCGCGGAGGTCGATGCCGAGACCTGGCACAGTGTCTTCGCCACGAACGTGACCGGCGCGGCTCTGATCACCTCCGCCGCCCTGCCGTACCTCACCGAGTCGATGGGCACCGTTGTCTATCTGTCGTCCATCAGCGCGTCGCAGACGCCGCCGTGGCCGGGCCTCGGTGCCTACGCGGTCAGCAAGGCGGCGCTGGACAAGCTGGCTGAGGCCTGGCGCGTCGAGCACCCGACCATCGGGTTCACCCGGGTCGCCGTCGGGATCAGCGCCGGTGGGCAGGGCGACGACCGCACCCGGTTCGCCGACGAGTGGGATCCGGACATTTCCGGCCCTCTCATCACGACCTGGACTACCAAGGGCTATCTCGACGGATCATTCGTGGAGCCCGACGCGCTGGCCCGGGTCGTCCACGACATCCTGGACAACCGCGCCGGGGCGACCATCCCCTCGGTGGTGGTGGCGGGACCGGCCCGGCCCGCCTGACCAGACAGAACCCGGACCGAGCGCACTACCGATCGGCCGCCGTGCGTCGCCTATGGCCGGGGCCCGTTTCGTCGGCGGTCGGGCTTCGGGGTCGAGATCATGCCGGCATACCACTGGTCGAGCAGAACACCGGAGAGCTCGTCGAGCTCGTCGGCACGGTGCGAAAGCGTCCAGGCGACGGGCGCGGTGAGGTTGATCACCGCCAGCGACGCGGCCAGCGACGCGGGGACGACGCCAGGGATCTCGCCGGAGGCCATCGCACGCTCGATCCGCTGGCGGACGAGGGCATAGAGCTCGGGGTGCGGATCGTGGATGCGCTCGGGTGCGTGGTACGCGTAGGTGAGGGCCATGCTCGCGTGGCCGGGGCCGGCATGACCCCATGCCTCGATGATCGCGTCGCGGACGTGGCCCAGCGCCGCGCGGAGATCGATATCACCGGCGGCGTCGATTCGGGCCGCCGCATCGGCGGTCAGCCGGCGGTTGAACTCGCGGAGCAGGCCTTCCTTGGTCTCGAAGATGCGGAAGAAGGTGGCTCGGCCCACGCCGGCGCGCCGGCAGATCTCCTCGACGCTGATCTCGTCGAGGGAGCGGGTGGCAAGCAGTTCCGCGGCGGCGTCGTAGAGCAGCGCGGCGTTGCGCTCCCGGCGGCGGACCCGACCGTCCATGGCTTCGGCAGCTGTCATCGCCACCGGACGATATCGAGACTTGACTCTCACAAGCAAGGAACTGATACTCCGATCTCACAAGTATCTGAGACTACGGTCTCAGAAGAACGTGAGGGGACCCAGATGGGAAAACAGGTTGACGGCGGCGAGTTAGTCGCGCGCACGTTGCGTTCGTTCGGGGTGGAGGTCGCGTTCGGCCTGCATGGCGGCCATCTGAACTCCCTGCTGCTGGGTTTCGCCCGCAACGGGATCCGGGTCGTCGACACGCGCCACGAGACCGTTGCCGTGAACGCCGCCGATGGCTTCGCGCGGACCACCGGTCGGCTGGGAGTGGCCTTCGCCACGGCGGCAGCGGGTTTCTCCAACGCCCTCGGTGGTCTCGCCGTCGCCTATGCCGACCGCTCGCCGGTGCTGGTGCTCACGAGTTCCCCGCCGCTGCGGGATGCCGAGATGAACGCCGCCCAGGGGTTCATCAACCAGGTCGCGGTCGCCGCTCCGATGGCCAGGTGGGCCCACCGGGTGACCGTCGTCGAGGAGATCCCGCGGCTGGTGGGGTTCGCGATCCGCAAGGCCCTGGCCGGTGCTCCTGGGCCCGTCGTGGTGGACATCCCCATCGACGTGCTGTTCACGCCGGTCGACGAGGACACCGTGCACTGGGGCGGCGGGCCGAAGCTGGCCGCGCCCCCGGCCCCCGCCCCGGCCGCCGTCGCGGACGCGCTGCGCGTCCTGCGGGCCGCCCGACGCCCGGCGATCATCGTTGGCGGCGGTGCCCGGCAGGCCGGTGACCGGCTCGTCGCGTTCGCCGAGCGCAGCGGGATCCCGGTCTTCAGCCAGACGGGCAGCTACGGGGTCATACCTCCTGGCCACCCGCTCAGCGGAGGCGGCGCCGGCTCCCTGGCGATGGTGGCGCACACCGGCCTCGAACCGCCCGACGCCCTCCTTCTCCTCGGTGCCCGGACCGGGGCGTTCTCCCTCGCGCGCAGCGGGCGGATCATCCCCGACGACGCGACGATCGTCCACGTCGACGCCGACGCCGCCGAGATCGGGCGAATCCTTCCCGCCGAGGTGGGGATCACGGCCGACGCGGGTGAGACGCTGGCCGCCTTCCTCGCGGACGAGCAGCCGTGGCCGGACCGCGGCGGCTGGGCCAGGGCCGTCACCGCCCTGCACCGCCACCCACGCCCGCACGCCGGGGCCGAGACCGAGACCGCTGGCCGACTCCACCCGTACCACGCCGCCCGGGAACTGGTCCGGGCGCTTCCGCCCGGTACCGATCTCATCGCCGACGGCGGCGAGGTCATCCAGTGGCTGTCCGACGTGCTGCACGACGGCGATCTCCGCAGCGCTTCGGGGTTCGGGGGCTACCTCGCCCATCTCGGCATCGGGTTCGGATTCGCCATCGGCCGACGGATCGCCGACCAGTCGAGGCGGCCGGTGCTGGTGACCGGTGACGGCGCGTTCGGCTTCCACGCCTCCGAGATCGACACGATGGTCCGCCACCACCTGCCGGTCGTGATCGTCGTGTTCACCAACGAGGTGTGGGGCTCGTCGATCCACGGCCAGCAGCTGCACTACGGCGACGAGGCGGTCGTGGCGAGCCGGCTGGCCGACACGGACTACGACCAGGTCGCCGTCGGCTACGGCGGTCACGGCGAGCGGGTCCGGAGGATCGACGATCTCGCGCCCGCGATACGCCGCGCGTTCGCCGTCGACGGGCCGACCGTCATCAACGTGGCGGTCGCCGACGTGATGCACCCCGTCGCACCCATGGTGATCGACGTCAGTGACGACCCCGACGTGATCGTCATCCCGTACTACGACAACCTCGTCAAGCGAAAGTGAGCCGTGGATGACCAACCGACTGCAGGGAAAGGTAGCCGTCATCACCGGGGCGGCCAGCGGCATCGGGGCCGAGACCGCGCGCCGCATGGCCGCCGAGGGCGCCAGGGTCGTCCTCGGCGACGTGAACGACGCCGGGCTCGAATCGGTCGCCAGGGAGACCGGTGGGATCGCCGTCCACACGGACGTGACGGTGGAGGCCGAGGTTCGCGCGCTGATCGAGGCGGCGCTGACCGCGCACGGCCGCCTCGACGTGCTGCACAACAACGCGGTGATGGCCATCCCCGAGGACAGCGACGCCGTCGCGACCACCGACCACGCCTGGCACCGGACCTTCGACGTGGTCATCATGGCCGCCGCCTACGCGTGCCGGGTGGCGATTCCGGCCATGGCCGAACGCGGCGGCGGGTCGATCATCAACACCTCCTCGCTGGCCTCGCGTCATGCGAGCGGCCGCATCGCCTACGCCAGTTGCAAGGCGGCCCTGGAGACCTTCACGCTCTACACCGCCGGCATGTTCGGGCCCCAGGGAATCCGCTGCAACGCCGTCGCGCCCGGCACGGTGCGCACCGAGGGCATGGAACGGATCTTCACCGAGGAGCAGTTCCAGCAGTTCGCCTCCGGGGTGGCACTGGGCCGGATGGGGATCCCGCGCGACATCGCCGACGTCGTCGTGTTCCTGGCCTCGGATGAGTCCTCCTATGTCAGCGGCCAGGTCATCGCCATCAACGGCGGCGGCCCGCCGGCCCAGCGGTGGTGACGGCCGCGCCGCGAACCGACACGCGGACAGACGGCGGTTGCGAACAGACAACGACGCGGCCGCGGTCAGGCGGCCCGCGTCGGACCACACCGAAGGGGCAAGGTCGATGACCTCAGATTCCGTGACCGTCCGCCGCGGGCACCCGGACGGGAGAGCCTGATGAACGCGGGCCTCTCCTCACCAGTTCCCGATCTGCACGGCAGGACGGTCTTCGTCACCGGTGCGGGCAGCGGGATGGGCAGGACCATCTCGGCGGCCGTGCTGGAGAAGGGAGGCAACGTCTTCTCCCTGGAGATCAACGCGGAGAACATCGCGGCGGCGACCGAGGAACTCGGCGGCGGAGACCGGATTGCCTGGTACGAGGGATCGGTCGCGGTCAAAGCAGACGTGGAAGCCGCCTTCGCCGCGGCCGTCGACCGCTTCGGGGACATTCACCACCTGGTGAACAACGCCGGAATCGCCGACATGGCGCTTGTACAGGACATGACCGAGTCGGCGTGGGACACCATGATCGACACCCTGCTCAAGGGCACCTTCCTGTGCACACAGGCGTTCGCCCGGCATGTCATTCCGAACGGGGCAGGGCGTTCGATCGTCAACATCTCCTCCCTGAACGCCGTCGCCGTGACCGACGGCATGGCCCATTACTGCGCGGCGAAGGCCGGGGTGAAGGTGCTGGGCGAGGTGTGTGCGGCGGAGTTCGGCCGGTACGGGATCCGCGTCAACTCCGTCGGCCCAGGCACCACCGCGACCCCGATGTCCGTCGGTGCCCGGATGGGCCGCATGGGCCAGGAGTTCCTCGACCGGACGCTCGTGCACCCGCCCCGCCACCAGGAGCCCTCCGACATCGCCGACGTCGTCCTCTTCCTCATGTCACCCGCCGCGCAGCGCATCACCGGCCATTTCATCCCCGTCGACGGCGGCCAGCACGTACGAGGGCTGCATTCCTACTGGGACGTCCTGTCCGAAATGATCGCCACCGGCGCTTTCTCGGACTGACCCCGGTGAACGCGGAAACGACAAGAAAGGCTCTGATGGAGACAGGGGTCGACGATCCCGGCGGGGAGTGGTCCCTGCCCGCGGTTCTCGACATTGTGACCGGCGCCGTTCCCGACCGGGAGATGCTGGTCTGGACGACGGCCCGGCGGACGGTACGGCGGACTTTCGCCGAGGTCGCGGACCGTTCCCGGCGCCTCGCGGCGTTCCTGGTCGCGAACGGGATCGGGGTACGCCGTGAACGCGCGGAGCTGGAACGCTGGGAGTGCGGCCAGAGCCCGGTGGCCGTCGTCGCGTCGAACTGCCCGGAGTACGTCGAGACGATGCTCGGTGCCTACCGGGCGCGGGCCGTTCCGTTCAACGTCAACCACCACTACCACCCGCGTGAGGTCGCGGCGCTGCTGGAGGCGATCGGCGCCGAGGCGGTGGTCTACCACCGCCGGCTCGGCCCGCCACTGGCACAGGCACTGGCGCTGACGGCGGGCACGCCGGGCGGCAGCCGCCGCCTGCTGCTCGACATCGACGACGGCTCCGGCGTGCCGGCGCTGCCGGGCAGCGTGTCCTTCGAGGAAGCCGCAGCGACCGCCCAGGACGTCAGCGCGTTGCCGGAGCCGTCACCCGACGATCTGTACCTGATCTGCACGGGCGGCACGACCGGCGCGCCGAAGGGCGTGCTGTGGCGGCAGGCCGACCTCTACGTGTCCGGGATCGGCGGCCTTGACGGGGGGACCGCCGAGCAGATCGCCGAGCTCGCGCGGACCGGCGCGGGCGTGTGGTTCGCCGCGTCGCCGCTCATGCACTCCGCGGGGCAGCGCACCGTCCTCGCCGCCGTCACCAGGGGCGCCACCGCGGTCCTGCACGATGATGCCAGGCCCTTCGACGCCCGTGAGATCCTCTCGACGGTCGCCCGCGAGGGCGTAGGTGTGATGACGGTCGTCGGCGACGCCTACGCCCGGCCGATGGTCGACGAGCTGCGCGCCGGTGGGTACGACCTGCCGGCGCTGCGCCAGATCGGCACCGGCGGTGCGGCGACCAACCCGCGGGTCAAGCGCGAGCTGCTCGAGGCGCTGCCGAACGTCACGATCGTGGACGGCTACGGCTCGTCCGAGACCGGCGGCATGGCCTTCGCCGCCTCCAGCCGGTCCGCCGCCACACCGGCGAGCTTCACCCTGTCGCCGGGTACGGTCGTGCTGGCAGCCGACCGGTCGCGCCAGCTGCTGCCTGGAGAGGACGAGATCGGCTGGACCGCCAGGGCCGGCCGGGTCCCACTGGGCTACCTCGGGGACCGGGCGCGGACCGAGCAGACCTTCCCGATCGTCGGCGGCCGGCGGATGGCGGTGCCCGGGGACCGGGCCCGGCTCGACCCGGACGGTCGGCTGGTCCTGCTCGGCCGCGACTCCATGGTGATCAACAGCGGCGGCGAGAAGGTGTTCGTCGAGGAGGTCGAGGAGGCGATCCGCCGCCATCCCGACGTCGTGGATGCCCTGGTCGTGGGCCGGCCAGACGAGCGGTTCGGGCAGGAGGTGGTCGCGCTCGTGCAGGCGCGGCCCGGCGCCGAGCTCACGCCGGCCGGCGTCCGGGAGTTCGCGGCCCGCTCCGTCGCCCGGTTCAAGGCCCCACGCGCCGTCCTGCTGTGTGACCGGGTCGCCCGGCACGCCAACGGCAAGCCGGACTACGCCTGGGCCTCGCTCGCGGCGGCCGACGCGGTGCCGGCAACCGACCCAGCGCGACCGGGAGGCCCGCGATCATGACTCCGCAGCACCGTCACCTCCATGTGAACGGCATTACCATGCACGTCGCCGAGCAGGGCGAGGGGCCTCTGGTACTCCTGCTGCACGGGTTCCCGGAGAGCTGGTACTCGTGGCGGCACCAGATTCCGGCGATCGCCGAGGCGGGCTACCACGTGGTCGCCCCCGATCAGCGCGGTTACTGCGCCACCGACGCCCCGAGCGCGGTCGACCAGTACACGATCATGCATCTGGTGGGCGACGTCGTCGCCCTGATCGACGCGCTCGGGGAGAAGAACGCCGTCGTCGTCGGGCACGACTGGGGCGCGCCCATCGCGTGGTGCACGGCGCAGCTTCGTCCCGACCTCGTCCGTGGTGTGGTGGGCCTGAGCCTGCCGCCCGCGCGCCGGGGTCCCGTCCCGCCCCTGGTCGCCGCACGGGAGGAACACGGCGACGACTTCTACGTGCTCCACTTTCAGGAGCCCGGCTTCGCGGAGTCCTGGCTGGGCAAGGATCTTGCGACCACCTTCCGCGGTGTCTTCACGGGCACCGAGGCGACGGATCACGAAGCGGCTCCGTCGATCGACAGGGATGTCACTCCCGGAAGCGTCTCGGCCGCGAAGCCCAGCTGGATCACGGATGCCGACCTGGCGGTCATCGTCGACCAGTACGCCACAAAGGGCTTCGCCGGCGGGCTCAACTGGTACCGCAACATCGACCGCAACTGGGAACTGATGGCGCCCTGGCAGGACGCGTTGATCACGCCGCCGGCCCTCTACGTCGTCGGAGACCGCGACAACGTCCGTACCTTCTGCCGCATCCCCACCCTGGAGCGCATGCGTGCGCTCGCCCCTGCCCTACGCGACGTGATCGAGGTGCCGGACTGCGGCCACTGGACCCAACAGGAGCGTCCGAACGAGGTGAACGACGCCATCGTGAGCTTCCTCAGGCAGCTGCCGCCCGCGTGAGCGCTGGCCGCGAGACCGCGGGGCCGCCTGCGGATTGACACGATCACGGCCTCACCGGTCCGGCCTGGCAGAGCCACTCCGACGGGCAGCTACCCCTTGACGGACGCGTTAATCTCTATATATTTTGCCGGAGATCGACACGGCGTGGTGGACGTCACACAGTATCCCGCAGCCCCATATCAGCGGGAGGTGGGACGTGTGCCGCGCCTCGCCGCGGAGCCGCGAACGCCTGCACGAGCCGCGAACGAGCACGCCCTCCGGGAGGAACAACGGTGAAAAGGTCTGACAACTTGTTACCCGGCGCGCCCGGAAGGCGTCGTAGCAGGAGCCCGCAGGGCCGTCGTCTGCGCGGCCTGGCGGTCCTGGTGGCCGGGATCCTCCTGGCCGTGACGGCGTGCTCGAACTCGTCGGGCAAGGTCGCGGACACCTCTGGCACCGGGGCGTCCGGCGGGGCACAGGGAACGGCCAGCGGGCCCGGCGTGACCGACAGCGAGATCCGGTTCGCGATGCTCGGCACGAAGAGCAACAATCCGCTGGGCACCTGCATCCTGGACTGTTTCGCCAGCGGCGTGAACGCGTACTTCGCCTACCGCAACAGCGAGGGCGGGGTCCACGGCCGCAAACTGGTGGTCTCCCAGACGGTGGACGACCAGCTGGGCAAAAACCAGCAGGAAGCACTGAAGATCATCTCCGCGAACGACACCTTCGGCGCGTTCTCGGCACCGCTTCTCGCCACCGGGTTCGGCGCCTTCGCCGAGGCCGGGGTCCCGCTCTACGGGCTGCCAGCGAACGCCAGTGACATGGTCGGCAAGGAATCGACCTTCTCCAGCACCGGCTCCTTCTGCATCGAGTGCACCCAGACCTACTGGTCCTATATCGCGAAGCTCGCCGGCGCCACCAAGATCGCGGCGCTCGGAATCGGTGTCGCGGCACCGTCGAAGAACTGCGCGAACGGGGTCGTCCGGTCGATCGAGACCTTCGGCGGGAAGTTCGGCCAGAAAGTCGTCTACATGAACGACAGCCTGCCGTACGGCCTGCCCAACGGCGCCGGCCCCGAGGTGACGGCGATGAAGAACGCCGGTGTCCAGCTGGTCATCGGATGCATCGACCTGAACTCCATGAAGACCTTCTCCCAGGAGATGGAACGCCAGGGCATCGGCGACGTCCCGATGGTGCACCAGAACACCTACGACCAGAAGTTCGTGGCCGCCGGCGGAGACCTTTTCGAGGGCGACTACGTGCTGCCCCGATTCCGCCCGTTCGAGGCCGACGCGGGCTCGTCCGGCCTGAAGACCTTCTCGGCCTGGATGAAGAAGACGGGGTCCGAGCTCACCGAATACGCCATGCTCGGCTGGATCGACGCCGACCTCGCGTTCCAGGGCATCAAGGCCGCCGGCCCGTCGTTCACCCGTGCGTCGGTCATCGCCGCGACCAACAAGATGACGAACTACAGCGCGGACGGGCTGATCGACCCGATCGACTGGAGCCGCCAGCACGAGCCACCCACCGAGGCGGACCCGGTGACCCACGGCTACAAGCAGGAATGCATCACCCTGGTCAAGGTCCACAACGGCAGGTTCGAGCCCGTGGGCGACCCGAAGAAGCCCTTCATCTGCTGGCCGGTGACCAAGGAACGGACCTGGTCCGAGCCCACCCTCACCAACTTCACCTAGGACGCGGACGGCAGGTGCTGCTCGGGGCCGGGAGATCACGCCCCCGAGCAGCACCTGCTCCTGTTCAGAGTGCGAAGGTGGCCCAGCCCTGGATCGCCACTCCGCCGGTCTGGCGGGTGACGACCAGCTCCAGGTCGGCCACCTTCTCCCCGCTGTCCTCGTCGGTGCGCAGCGCGGTGACCGTGCCGGTGCAGGTCAGCAGGTCATCGGGCCAGACCTGCTCCCGGAACCTGGTCCGGAAACGACGGACGGCCGTCGGGCCGAGCAGGTCCGTCGCGTAGGTGGCGAGGTAGCTGGCCTGCAGCATCCCGACACTGAAAACCGTCGGGAAACCCGCGGACTTCGCGAAGCTCTCGTCGTGGTGGATCGGGTTGAAGTCGCCGCTGGCGCCCTGGTATCGGACGATGTCGGTCCGGCTGAGGGGGCCGAAGGTGCGCTCCGGGAGCGCGTCACCCACCTGATAGCTCATGAGGTACTCCACTCGAGCGCGTCGGCCATCCGCCGCTTGTGCCATCTGGGGGTCCCGAGCAGCTCGTAGAGCGACCGGGACATCTGGGTGAACAACGTGATCCCGGATGTCGGATCCACGCCGATGCCGCCGTGCACCTTGTGCGCGTAGTCGGCCGCGGTGAGATAGGACTCGCTCGCGACCGCCTTGGCCAGGTGCGCGGCGGCGCGGGCCGGCTGGCCGGAGTCGATCCGCCAGATCGCCTCGTACATCGTCCAGCGGGCCGCGTCGGTGGCGTTCAGCAACTCCACGAGGTGGTCCTGAACCCGCTGGAAGCGGCCGATCGCCTGGCCGAACTGCTGCCGGGTGTTGCTGTAGTCGATGCTGCGCTCCAACAGCCGTTGGCACCCACCCACCTGGTAGGCGGCGAACAGCACATAGGCCTGGGTAAGCACGTCGTCCAGGCCCGCCTCGCCGTCCTCGCCGTCCAGGCCGACCGCACCGCTCTGGCTGCCGCCTCCGCCCGCCAGGCGCAGCAGGTTTCCCGGCTCGATCGTCACGTTCGTGAACGTGACCTCGTCGTTCCAGGCGAGGAAGCCCTTCAGCCGCCGTACCGAGACACCCTCCGCCCCGACCGGGACGACGGCCAGTTCGACTCCGCCATTCCCGGCAGCCCCGGCGTCGTCTCCCGCGCCGGTACGGGTGACCGGGACGAGCAGATGCGTCGCGGCCGCGGCGTACGGCACGAACGGCGCGGTGCAGGTGAGCACGCCACCACCCTCGCCACCCTCGCCGACCGGTCCGAACGGTTCGAGCGCGAAGCCGCCGCCAGCGCGCAGGCCGTTCCAGTCCCGCCCCGACCCGGCCGTCACCGGGACGACCGTCGCGTTCCCGGTCGCGATGGCGGACAGCAGATGATCCCGCTCCGGAGAGGCCGCCGCGACCCGCAGCAGCCCGACTGCCAGCACGCTGGAGACCAGGAACGGGCCGGGGACCGGGCCACGGCCCAGCTCCTCGCAGATGATCGCCGCTTCCAGCGTGCTGGCACCCGACCCGCCCAGCTTCTCGGGGACGAGCGCGCCCAGCCAGCCGGCGTCCGCCATCGGCGCCGTCCATTCGGGGCGCAGTCCAAGCCGGCTGGGCTGAAGGCCGACCAGCGTCTCCGTATTGGCCTCGCGTGCGACGAACGACCGCACGCTGTCACGCAGCAGCAGTTCGTCGTCGGACAGGCTCAGGTCCATCGGCTCAGCCTCCCCTCGGCTTGCGCCCGCCGACGCCGAGCGCCCGGGCGATGACCACCCGCTGGACGTCGACCGTCCCGCCGGGAATGATGTCCACGATTCCGTCGCGCTGCTGGCGCTCGGCGTGGCCGTCGAGCGCGCCCCACACCTCGTCGCTGGTCAGGGCCGCGGGCCCGATCAGGTCGAGGATCGCGGTGGTCAGCCACAGGCCGGTCGTCTTGCGCAGGTAGGTCAGCTGCGGGCCGTTGTAGTGCTCGGTCTTCCGGTTGTAGGTACGCCAGAAGTTCCGGGTGGTCAGCAGCCGCAGCGTCTCGATCCGGATGTGGATGTCGGCCAGCCCGTCGCGGACGTCGGGGTCCTCGATGAGGGGGCGGCCGTCGGCGCCGGTGTGCGCCCGGCAGTACTCCACGAGCCTGTCGACGATCGGGTCACGCCGCAGGCTGCCGATGGCGCCGTGCTCGAGCTGCAGGTGGGTGTTGGCGACCTTCCACCCGTTGTTCTCGCCGCCCACCAGGCAGTCCGCCGGCACCCGGACGTCGTCGAAGTACACGGTGTTCTTGTGGCCTTCGGCGACGTCCGCCAGCACCGGCAGCGGCTCGACCGTGATGCCGGGCAGGTGCGCGTCCACCATGAACCAGCTGAGGTTCTGGTGGCGGGCGCCGGCGGGGTCGGTGCAGGTGATCATCCAGAACCGGTCGGCGCCGTGCGCGCTGCCGACGAAGATCTTCTGGCCGTTCAGGACGTAGTGGTCGCCGTCGCGGCGGGCGGCGAGCCGGGCGCTGGCCAGGTCCGAGCCGGCCTCGGGCTCGGTCAGCAGCTGCCAGGTCCGCACCTCACCCCGGTAGATCGGGGTGAGCATCCGCCGCTTCTGCTCGTCGGTCCCCCAGACGAGAATGGTGTGGCTGCCCATCATGCCGCCGCTGTCGTAGTACGGCGGCAGGGTCAGGTGCTGGCGGCGCATCTCCTCGTCGAGGATCAGGGTCGACCCGATGTCGAGCCCGCCCCCGCCGAACTCCCGGGGCGCCGCGGGGTAGAGCCACCCCTTCTCGCCGAGCAGCCGGCCGAGTTCCCGCTTGAGCTGGTACTGCCGGGCGGCCTCGTCCTCGCCCGCCGGCTCGGAGCCGAGGCCCGCGGGGATGTTCTCGGCCAGCCAGGCACGCACCTCGGCGCGGAACGCCTCCTGCTCCGGCGTGTAGGTCATCGCGAAATCCATGGCACCTCCCGCCGAAGGCCGCTGCCGGTCGCCTGAGCCCTCACTGGTCGAAGATCCGCTGGCCGGCCGCGTGGCCGTAGTCGAACTTGTAGTCCTGGAACCGCCCCGCCTGGGCCGCCAGCTCCTCGACCGTCCATTTCCCGTCCTTGCGGAGGCCGTCCACGATCACCCACGGCTGGAAGAGGTGGACCTCCCCGCCCATCACGAAGAACGCACGTCCGTTGATCGGGCAGTCCTGGGTCGCGAGGTAGGCCACGAACGGCGAGATGTTCTCCGGATCCAGCGGAGTCCAGGTCTCGCTCTTCGACGCCCCGAAGCTCTCGGCGCTGTCCAGCTTGCCCTGGACGGTCGCGGTCAGCCGGGTCGAGGCCGCGGGCGCCACGGCGTTGACGCGCACGCCGTACCGCTTCAGCTCCAGGTTCGCGATGATCGAGAAGGTGGCGATCCCGCTCTTCGCCGCGCCGTAGTTGCTCTGGCCGACGTTGCCGAACAGGCCGGACGTCGACGAGGTGCTGATGATCGACCGCTTGCCATCCTTGCCCGCCTTGGACTGCGCCCGCCAGTAGTTGGCCGCGGCCCGGCTCGGGGCGAAGTGGCCCCGGAGGTGGACCTTCATGATCGAGTCCCAGTCGTCGTCCGACTGGGAGACGAGCATGCGGTCGCGCAGGATGCCGGCGTTGTTCACGAGCACGTGCAGGTCGCCGAAGGTCTCGACGGCCTGGTCGATCAGGTTCTGCGCCCCATCGGTGCTCGAGACGTCGTCGTAGTTGGCGACGGCCTCACCACCGGCCTGCCTGATCTCGTCGACGACCTGCTGCGCCGGCGTCGCGTCGGCACCGGCGCCGTCGCGGGCGCCACCGAGGTCGTTGACGACGACCTTGGCACCCTCCGCGGCGAACAGCAGGGCGTGCTCACGCCCGATGCCGCGCCCGGCACCGGTGATGATGCAGACCCTGTCCTTCAAGGCGTCCATCGTGGGTGTCCCTTCTCAGATCCGATACGTAGCCTACGTAAAATATCTAGATATTTTGGCCCAGCGGGCCACGGGGGCCCGGCCGCCGCCAGGCGGTCGCCATTACCGGGCAAGGAGCACCATGAGCGAGTCACCGCAGCGCACGTTCGGGGCGCGGGGCGACGTCACGGTCACGATCGGCGACGACCATGTGGCGGTCGTCGAGATGCACCGGCCGCCGAACAACTTCTTCGACATCCACCTGATCAGGGCTCTGGCCAGTGCGTACGAGGCGCTCGACCTCGATGCGTCCTGCCGCGCGATCGTCCTGGCCGCCGAGGGCCGGCACTTCTGCGCCGGTGCCGACTTCAACCGGCCACGGCCCGCCGAAGGCCAGACCCCGCAGACCGGGCAGACCGGGCAGACCGGGCAGACCACGAAGACCGGTCCGGGCGAGGACAGCGACGAGACGCTGTACCACGAGGCGATCCGGCTGTTCGAGACCCGCAAGCCCGTGGTCGCCGCGGTCCAGGGCGGCGCGATCGGCGGCGGCCTCGGGCTCGCCTGCTCGGCGGACTTCCGGGTCGCCTCCCCCGAGTCCCGCTTCACGGCCAACTTCGCCCGGCTCGGCTTCCACCACGGATTCGGCCTGTCGGTCACCCTGCCCGGCATCGTCGGCCAGCAGCACGCGCTCGACCTGCTCTACCGGGGCCGGCGCATCGACGGCACCGAGGCCGCCCGGCTCGGGCTGGTGGACCTGCTGGCCCCGACAGCCGCCGAGATCCGCGGAGCCGCCCGCGGGCTCGCCGCCGACATCGCCGCGTCGGCGCCGCTCGCCGTCGAGTCCGTCCGCCAGACGATGCGTGGCGACCTCGCCGGCCGGGTCCGCAAGGCACTCGACCGCGAACTGTCCGAACAGAAGCGCCTGCTGCGGACGGAGGACGCCCGCGAGGGGATCCAGGCGACGGCCGAGCGACGCGAGCCGCGGTTCAGGGCCCGCTGAGCCGGGAGCGGCCGGCGGTGACCCTCCGGCCGCTCGACCCGCCGGCGTCTGCGCCACGGGGCTCCCTCCGCCGCACGAGTCAGGGTCGGTCACACGGATCACGGTCGGTCGCACGGGTCAGGACGGGGCCTTGCCCGTTTCGATCAGGGTCTGGTTGCTGCGCGCGACGAGGCGCCCGGACTCGTCCAGGAAGTCGTTGACGATCTCGACGAACCGCATGCGGCCACCGCGGCCGCCCTCCTTCTCGGTCACCCCGCCGAGACGCGAGGTCACGGTCAGCTCCGTACCCGCGCGCGGCGGCGGCCCGAAGAAGACGAACTCCTGCTCGCCGTGCAGGATGCGGCGCAGGTCCAGCTGCAGGTCGCCGAACAGCGACGGGCCGTCCGGCGGCATCCAGAAGATGGAGGTGCGCAGGAAGGTCACCGGAATCGTGGGCGCCGGTTCCCGCAGGTACTCCGGCGCCGAGCTCCCGGTCGCCCGCGCGAACTCCCGGATCTTTCCCGTCTCCAGCGTCATGGGGTAGCCCTCGCTCATACCAGGCCACTCCCCACCCGACTCACCTCACGGCCACTCACCCGCACAGCTGCTCCCTTCCTCCGCGCACCGATCCGCGCCACGTTCCGGGCGCCATCCCTCGCCCAAAATTTACGACACGGTTTCGTTTACCTTGGGCCCGGAGGGCGCTGGCGTCAAGCTGTCGACAAGGCGTCCCGGGCGCCCCGCACCTGCGCAGGAATCGCCGAGCACGCCGGGAGCCGCGGGAGAGGAACCCGGAGGACGAGCGCGATGAGGCATTGGTTACGCGGCGCAGCGGGCGACAGCGGCCGGCCGGTCCGCACGGAGCTGGCACCGGCGGCGACCTCACGGACCCTCAGGTCGCGGCCGGGATCGGCCGGGGCGTCGTGGACCACGCCTGCCACGCCGTCTGCGACGGCGCCGAGGGCTGGGGGCTGGGGGCTGGGGGCTGGGGGCTGGGGGCTGGGGGCTGTTCGAGCATGGCACCCTGGGCCGCCACGGCCCCAGTGGCTTCACCGACTTCCAGTAGGCCGCTCCCCGCCTGCGCCCTGCGGCGGGTGCCGTCCGGGCAGCCGGTGAGGGATTCCGCGCGGCGGAGCGTTTCCGCTGGCCGGCGTGCGGCGCCGCGCTACTGCGAACGTGGCTCGAAAGCCTGGCGCACGATCTCGAGGAACTCCTCCAGCGGCACCCCCACGGGACGGTGGGAGATCTCGGCGTCGACACCGAGGTGCGCGGTGACCAGACCACCGACGTAGTACGCCAGCAGGTCGGGGTCGCCGGCCCGGATCGTCCCGTCACGCTGCCCTTCGCGGATGCCCGTGGAGTAGACCTCCAGGAGCGCTTCGGTGCTCGCCGCCTTGGCGGACGAGTTGCGTTCGGGCGCCAGGGAGCCGAAGGTGAGGCGCGCCCGGTCGGGATGGGCCCGGACAGTCCGAATGACGGTCGACGCCATCGCGAGCAGCTTCTCCAGGCCGGTTCCCGACGACTGGACGCACTCTCGCAGGCGGTCCGCGAGCGAGAGCGCGTTGCGTTCAAGGACGGCGAGGTAGATCGCGTCCTTGCTCGGGAAGAACTTGTAGATCGCGCCGACGGAGTAACCGGCGCCGGCCGCGATCCTCTCGGCACTCGTTCCTTCATAGCCATGCGAGGCGAACAGCCGTTCGGCGACCGTGAGGATCTCCTCCCGCCGCGCCGCCAGCCGCTGGGCCCGCCGGGCCTCCCGCACGGACGCCGTCCCTGGGGTCCCTGCCACCGGGAGCGGCTGGGCCGATGGAGCCGCCGGTGGTACGCGGACCGCCACATGGGCAGGAGGGGCCTCGTCTTCCGCGGCTGCTGACACGCCGTCCAGTCTTGCAGAGATCACCATCCGAGGCATTGACTTCGTGAATGATCTTCAATAAAGTAAAGATCGTTCACTACTTGATCGGAGCCCTGATCCGGGCCGAGCCTCGGAAGCCCACCGAACCGGGTGGCCGGTCGACCCGACCGGCCACCCGGCCCGCCTCAGCGCAACGCCTGCGCGATTCGCTCACTCACCGGCTCGGCGAACCAGTAGGACGCAACGATCGACCGCTCGCTGTTCGAGAAACCGAATCCCTCGAACACGAGCTCGCCCTTTGCCGCCAGCCGGTCCTCGTCGCTACGCGAGTACCACTTGATCAAAAAGCAGTCACCAACCGACTCGATGTGCCAGTCATACTCACCACCCAGGTCGCCGTTGACGTCGTAGTACCGGATGAGGTGCTGGCCGGCGAATCCATTTGAGAAATCACCTTCGGCGCGACCGTTGCAAATAGTCCCCGCCCCCATGACCATGCTTCCAGAAGAGACGTACCGGGCAGTTGCGACGCCGACTTCCGCCGAGCTGATCGTGTACTCGACCGCGCCGACCAGAAGGGTTTTGATGGTCTTCATCTCGAATGAGTCGCTCATGGCCGGAACCGTACCCCGAGCCATTTCAAATGTCGAGACCCGCTGTCGGCGCCAACCAGGTGTTCGGCACGCAAAGAACTGAAGGGAGCTGGCGTGTCCCGAGATACTGTAGACAACCGATCGATGACCACGGCTGAGGCGAGGAGTGTTCTCGTCGACCCCATGGCATACGCGGATGGTCGGCTCGAACAGGCCTGTGCGGTGCTCCGAAGAGATGCTCCGGTCTCGTGGGTGGAGGCCGAGGAGTTCCTCCCGTTCCACGCTCTGACCAAACACGAGGACATCCTGGAGGTCGAACGCCGACCCGACCTTTTCCAGGCACGCCCTCGCTACAAGCTCTACCGCAGACGAGACGAGGAGCGGTTCACCGCGGCGCGGTCTCTGGTCAGCATGGACCCACCCGAGCACACCGAGTACCGTGCGGTGGCAGCTCCATGGTTCCATCCGCGCAACCTGAGAAACTTCGAGGAGACAGTGCGGGCTCGTGCACTGGTTGCGGTCGACTCGATGGCCCGCCGGGACACCGCCTACGACTTCGTCTCCGAGATCGCCATGCTGTACCCGCTCGACGTCATCTGCTCGATGGTCGGTATCCCCGAGGCGGACCGCGGGCTGATCCTGCGGTTGACCCTGGAGAACTTCGGCTCGGAGGATCCCGACTTCCGGCCGCTCACGACCACTGATGACCGGGCAGCTGTGATGGACTTCGCCCACTACTTCCTCAAGGTGATCGAAGACCGCAAAGCGGCCCCGACCGACGACATCACGTCGCTGCTGGTACACGCCAAGGTGAAGGACGAGCCGCTACCGCTGCAGGACCTGATCGGCTACCTCGTGATCATTTCCACCGCTGGTCACGACACGACGGCGGCGACAATCGCCGGCGGCCTGCGGGCTCTTGTCGAGCATCCCGACCAGTTGCGGCGCCTGCAGACCGAGCCTGGGCTCATCCCCACCGCGGTCGAGGAGATGATCCGCTGGGTGACACCGGTCAAGTCCTTCATGCGGGTGGCGACGAAGGACACCGAGATCGGCGGCCAGACCATAGCCGAGGGTGAAGCGGTCCTGCTCCTGTATGCGAGCGCCAATCGGGATGACGATGTGTTCGGCGACCCTGACCGTTTCGACGTCGGCCGGACGCCCAACCGCCACCTCGCGTTCGGCCACGGAACCCACTTCTGTCTCGGCGCCCGGCTGGCTCGGCTCGAGGCACGGATGTTCTTCAGCGAGCTGATCCCACGCCTGCGGCACGCCGAGCTCGCGGGCGAGCCTGAACTCATCCAGACCCTGTTCGTCGGCGGGCACAAGCGCCTTCCCGTGCATCTCGACGTCGCCTGAACAAGATCCGCGATTCTACAGGGGGAAAACATGGCCAGTTCCGGGACAGCGAAGAAGGTTCCCGTCGAAGACGTCCTGACGGTCCAGGACATCTTCGCCCGCTACTGCTGGTACGTCGACGAGAATCTGGGCGAGGAATGGTCCGAACTGTATACCAAGGACGGTGTCTTCGAGGGCACTCGCCCGGAGCCTGTGATCGGTCGCGAGGCACTCGCCAAGGTTCCTGGCGAGCTGAACGCCTTCTTTGACGGCCGACTGCGGCACCAGCTGAGCAACCTGTTCGTCGAGTACGGGGATGATTCGGAAACGCTGGTGGCTCGTTTCTACAACCAGATCGCGGCCTGGAACGACGGGACGAAGTTCGTCATGCTCGCCGTCAGCACGGCGCTGCTGGTTCGCGACGACCCAGGCAGCACATGGCGGATCCAGCGCAACACCATACGTGCGCTGCAATAGGCACCTGCCGCGCGAACGGAGCCGACGGACCGTCGGGCAGAACACAGATGGACGGGTGAGTCAGTATGGCCAGAGGCGAGCGGTTGGAACCGAGGAGATACGGGCGATACGCCATCGTCGCCGGTGCGTCGCGAGGAATCGGAGCGGAGCTGGCTGACCAGCTCGCGGCGAGGGGTTTCGACCTCGTCCTGATCGCGCCGACGAAGGAGGAGCTCGAACCGCGCGCAGACAGCGTGCGCGCACGTTACGGAGTCGAAGCGGTCGTGCTTCCGGTCGACCTGAGCACACCCGAGGCCGCGGAGCGCATCGAGTCAGCGACCGCGGATCTGGAGGTGGGGCTCCTCGTCTACAACGCAGCCATCGCGTTCTCCGGCCCGTTCTGGGGCAAGGATCTCGATTACTACCGATCCCTCAACGCGGTCAACATGCTCACCCCGTTCGAACTCATCCACCGTCTCGCACCACGCCTCGTGCGGCAGCGCCGGGGCGGCATCATCCTGATCTCCTCGGCCGCGGGGATGACCGCCCAGCCCTACCTGAGCGCGTACTCCGCGTCGAAGGCATGGGTGACGAACTTCGGGCTCGGCATGTGGGCGGAGCTGAAGCCGTATGACGTGGACGTCTTCACCGCGATCGTCGGAGCGACGGACACTCCCGGTCTGCGCGAGATGATGCAGCCCGACTTCCTCTCCGGCACGAAGCTGGCCCGGCCGGCCGATGTCGCAGCTGAGGTCCTCGCGAGCTTCGGCAGGCAACCCGTCCGCGTCATCGGCGCGGGCAACCGCAGGACCATGGGCTTCTTCCGGCTGGCCGGCATGAACAACTCGGCCAGGCTGATGACCCGCATCATGGCCAAGGTCGTCTACCGCGGGGCCGTGCCCCAGCAGCCCGTTGAGCAGTAGCAGTAGCAGCGACGACACCCGGCTGTGGATCAGGCGGCCGAGTTCGTCGACGGCACGGTCCCCCGCACGGGACTTCCAGGTTCGGGCCGGAAAAGGGACCTTCGTGGACCGGAGACCCCGCCTATGACCTCCACCGATGCCTTGGCTGGGCCGGTCCTGCAGCGGGACGACGGACCGGTGCGAACCCTCACCCTGAACCGTCCGCATCGCCTCAATGCGTTCACCGCCGAGTCCTACCGTGGGCTCGACAGCGCGCTTCGTGCGGCGGACCGTGCCTCTGACGTGAAAGTGGTGGTGCTGACCGGCGCGGGCCGCGCCTTCTCCTCAGGCGCGGACCTGCGGGAGCGTCTGGAGACCGACGCGACCGGCCTGCGCCAGGTCGGCGCCGCGTTCGAGTCACTGGTGCTCACGCTCGCTGACTTCACGAAACCACTGATCGCCGGCGTGCACGGAGCCGCGGTCGGTTTCGGCATGACGCTTCTCCTGCACTGCGACCTGGTGCTCGTGGCGGACTCGGCCCGGCTGCGGCTGCCCTTCGTCGAGCTCGGTACCGCGCCAGAGGCGATGAGCAGCGTGCTGCTACCGCGCAGGATTGGTCCCATGCGCGCCGCCGAGCTACTGTTCACGGCCCGCTGGCTGACCGGCGGCCAGGCCGTCGAATACGGCCTGGCCCTGCGCGACCACCCCGAGCCGGACCTCGCCGCCGCCACCGCCACCCTCGCCCGCGAGATCGCCCGGCAGCCCGCGCCGGCGCTGGCCGTCGCCAAGCGTCTTCTGCGGGAAGGACACTCCCCCACAGCGGGAACAGCCATGCCGACCACTGATCCCGGCCGCGCCGCGCTTCGCAACGAGATCAACGCCGCCGTCGAACTACGAGCCGGATCCACGGCATACAAATCATGAGAGACCCGCTCTCGGCTCGTCCATCCGCCGGGTCCGGCGGATGGACGAGGCGGGAGGCGCGCCGCTACGGGGCCCGGCGGACCACGTTGCGCCCCGCGATCACCGGCAGGTCAAGGGCACTGAGCAGCCCACTGGGCGCCGCGCACACCGCCGGGATGGCGTTGACGGCACGCATGGCCGTGGCGATGAGACCGTGGTCCGAACCGGCCACCTGGTCGAAGGTCAGCTCGCAGCGCATGGCCGGGCGGCCCTCGATCTCGACCCGGTAGACGAGGGTGTCCGTCGTGCTCCCGTGCGGCCAGTCCGGGGCGACCGCGGCTCCCATCCGGTTCACATGCTCCAGGATGATCACCGGCCGGCCGTCCAGCAGGCCACGCACCTCGAAGCGCACGCCGGACACCTCACCGGCGCGCAGGGTGCCGATCGCCGTGGAAAGGTCGGTGTTGACCGTGGCCACCTCGTGCACAGTGTCGATGCCGTCGAGACGCAGGCCGAGGGCGTCGGCGAGCTGGCTGATCACCGCCCCCCACTCGTTGACGAGCAGGTCGCCGGTGAACAGGATCCCGGGCTGGTCGGGCGGATTACCGAAGCCGAACGCGAACCGCATGGCCTCTTCGACACCGTAGGTGCTGTAGTCGGCGATCTCCTGGATCCGGACCGACTCGACGTCGTCGCAGGCCGACAGCAGGCTCAGCGGCAGCAGGTCGCTGCCGAAGCCCGGTTCGATGCCGGTGGCGAAGAAGGAGCTCTGCCCGCTGGCCGCCGCGGCCGCCAGCGGCTCGCGGCTTCTGGCATCCGCGGCAGGCGGGTAGACCATGCCGGCCAGGGACGTCGTCACCACGTTCGCGCCGGCCGACAGGAAGGGAACGAGGTCGGCGACCACCGCCTTCTCCCGGCCCGGGCCGGGCCCGAAGTAGGACAGGCAGTCCGGCCGCAACGCCAGCAGAGCGGCGCTGTCGCGGGTGGCGACGACCCCGGTCGGCTCGGCCAGCCCGCACAGCTGCGCCGCGTCCCGCCCTTCCTTCTCCGCCGCGTTCACGCACACGCCCACCAGCTCCAGCCCCGGGTGGTTGATGATCCCCCGCAGCGCCTCCCGCCCGGCGGCGCCCGTTCCCCAGTGCACGACCCTGATGCTGATCCGTCTGCCCTCCATGCGGCCGCCCGGACGCCCTGAGTGACGCTGAGGCCGGACCCGCCACCGAAAAAAGCCAGATGTTTCCGAGTCGCCTGGACGTTACCCGAACCGGGCCGCCCCGTCTGCCTGCCGTCAGTCCGCCCGTTTTCGTCAGTCCGCCCGTCTCCGGGCCACCTCGCGGGCCGGAGCGACCCGGGCCAGGGCATCCTCCGCCACGTCGGACAGATCGATGTCGGCGACGACCCCGGCCGCGAGAAGGGACTCGACCTCGGCCTCGGAGCAGCCGGCCTCGGCGAGCACCGGCCGGGTGTCATGCCCGATGAGGACCGCCCGCGGCGTGCGCTCCCGCGCCGCGCCGGCCCAGTCGGCGTAGCCGCGCACGATGCTGACCCGACCGAACCGCGGGTCGCCGGCCACGTGCTGGAAGCCGTTCGCGAGCAGATGCGGGTCGTCGGCGTGCTCCTCGCCCAGCAGCGCGCGCACCGCCGGCACGCCCCGGACGCGCAGCCGCTCGACCGCTGCCGCCACCGGCAGAGCAGCCAAGGCAGCCGCGATGTCCGAGGCGAGCGCGAGGTCCCCGACCGACGTGCCGTCCGCGCCGGCGGCCGGTATCCCCAGGGCGTCCCGCAGGCCGGCGAACCGCTCGGCGGTGTCGGCCGCGACGGCGAGCCACCCGTCCGCGGCCTGGTAGAAGCGATGCCCGGCGGACGGCCCCTGGAAGTCGGTGGCCCCGCGGATCGGCGCGGTTCGCCCCGCGAACTCGGTGAACTCGAGGGCCTGCAGGTACGTCGCGGTGTTCGCCAGCGAGAGGTACAGGCGCTGCCCGACGCCGTCGGCGACCGCACCGCGGTCACGGGCCAGCAGGGCGGTGAGCACGCCCAGAGCACCCAGTGCCCCGGTGCCGATGTCGTTGAGCGGGACCGGGGCGAGCACCGGCTCGCCGTCGCCGCCCTGCGCCGCGGCGAGCCCGGACAGCCCCTGGAAGACCGGGTCGAACCCGGGGGCGTCGGCGTAGGCACCCGCGTGGCCGTAGGCGGAGACCGAGCAGCGGACCAGGCCCGGCCGCGCCGCGGCGATCCGCTCGTCGGACAGGCCCAGCTTCTCCAGGCGCCCGGGCCGCAGGTTCTCGACGAACACGTCGGCGTCGCCCAGCACCCGGAGCAGGACCTCCGCGCCGCCCGGGCGGGCGAGGTCGAGCGCGAGCGCCCGCTTGTACTGGTTCACGACGAGCACCGAGATCGAATATCCGCGATAGGGCTCGCCCTTCGGCGGCTCGACCTTGATGACGTTGGCGCCCCAGTCGGCGAGCAGCGCCCCGATCAGCGGGCCGGCGAGAAAGGTCGACAGGTCGACGATGGTGAGGCCGGCGAGCGGCAGGCCCGCCGCGGATCCCGCCGCACTCGTCCCGGCCGCACTCGTCCCGGCCCCGGACTCGGCGCGCGGGAAGCCGTCCGACGTGCTCCGCTTCCAGACCCTGTCGTCGGCGGGCAGTTCCTCCAGCGCGGGGATCTCGCCGGGCGCGGCCGGGGTGGCGGCGAGATCGAACGGGAAGCCGGGCATGGTGACCTCGCCGGCGCCGGGGTGGTCACGGCGGATGAAGGCGTGGTTGGCCTCGACGATGTCGCTCGCGGCCCATTCCGCGCGGGTCCCGATCGGGGCGCAGGGCACGTCGGCGGCCGCGAACAGGGCGAGCCACTCGGCCATCGGCCGCCGGCGGAACTCCTCCTCCAGTGCCGCGGCGACGAGATGCCCGCCGAGCTCCCACCGCCGGACCCGGTCCCAGTCACCGTCCACGCCGGGCAGGACCAGGATGTCCATCCGGTCCATCGCCTCGAGGGCGCGGAAGAAGATCTCCGGCACCAGCGCCGCCAGGTACAGCCAACGGCCGTCGCCGGCCTGGTAGATCCGCCAGAACGGCACCCCCTTGCCGGACCGGTTGCCACGCAGCACCGGCTGGTCGTGCCCGACCTGGTTCATCGTGCCGATGGTGGCCGACATCGCGTGCAGGCCGCTGACGGTGACGGCACGCCCGCGGCCGTCGCCGCGCCCACGCCCGAGCAGTGCCGCGACCGCCGCGGCGGCACCGAGCGCACCGTGCAGCTGGGTGGTTACAGCGGCGACTGGCGCGACCGGGCAGTCCTTCGTGGCCGGATAGCGCGCGGACAGTCCGCCGAGGGCTGCGAGCAGCAGCGGGTCCTCCGCGAGCTCCGCGGCGGGACCCCGCGCGCCGTAGGGCGGCATCCAGACGTGGCAGAGCGCCGAGCTGGCCCTCGCGAGCGTGGCCGCGTCCAGCCCTGACGCCAGCAGCCGGGCGGGGGTCTGGTCGACGAGCAGCACGTCGGCGCCGCCCGCGATCCGCGCGACGTCCTCGTGGCTCATCCGGACGACCCGCTTGCCGCGGTCCCACAGCAACGTCTCCGCGCGCGGCACCGCGGAACCGCCGCCGTCGTCGTGGTCCGCGGGGATCGTCGACTCCGGCTGCGGGTTGGGCGGACCCACCGCGGCCGGGCCGTCGGTGGCGGAGGGAAGAGCCGCGCGCACCACGTCCGCTCCCAGGTCGGCCAGCAGCATTCCCGCGGCCCGGCCCGCCCTGGTCACGGAGGCCTCAAGGACGCGGACGCCGGCCAGGGCCGAGACGGGCTCACTCACGGCGGTTTCTCCAAACGGGTCGGGTGCGGGAAGGATCTGGGGCAACGGCACGCGGTACGTCGGCCCGCGGCGAGATCTCAGCCGGCGAGAGGTCAGCCTGCGGGAAGCAGTGCGCGGACCCCGGCGATCGCACCACCGTCGACGAGCAGGTCGGTGCCGGTCACGAACGCCGCCCGCGGGTCGAGCAGGTACTCGGCCGCGGCCGCGATGTCGTCCGGCGTGCCCAGGCGTCTGATCGGTGCCAGGTCGATCAGCATCCGCATCTGGTCGCCGGACTCGCTCGCCAGCTCCTGTTGGCTCATCGGCGTCGAGATGATGCCGGGGCTGATCGAGTTGACCCGGGCTCCGCGCTCGCCCCAGGCGCGCGCCGCCGCCTGTACCCGCAGGATGTTGGCCCGCTTCGCCACCGCGTAGGCCAACCCCGGGACGCCCACCACGTCGGGCGCCAGAAAGGGCAGGACCAGCAGTTCGTCGGTGGGTGTCTCGGCCAGCGCCTTCTCCTGGTCGGCCGGGATCCGGACCGACAGGTGACCGGCCATGCTCGCGATGACCACACCGGCCCCGCCGGGAGCGACGACTCCGAGGAACTCGTCGAGAACGAGCGCCACGCCGAGCAGGTCGACGCGCAGGATCGCCTCCGTCGAGGCCTGCGTCGGCGACAGGCCGGCCGTGTGGGCCACGTGGGTGACCCGGCCGAGCCCGGCAGCCGTGCCGGCGAGCGCGGCCACCGAGGCGCGGTCGGTGACGTCGACCCGCGCCGTGGTGACATCGTGGCCTTCGGCCCGCAACGCGTCGGCGATCCCGAGGGCGGCGTCACTGACGTCGGCCAGCAACAGCGCCCGCCCGCTGCCGAGCCGCCGGGCGATGGCCCGGCCCATGCCGCCCACCCCGATGACGACCACCACGTCCTTGCTCATCCGCGCACTCCGCTCATCCGTGTGCTCCCCTTCGTTCGCGCGCCGCGGTGACCGCGGCGCGCAGCTCGTTCTTGAGGATCTTGCCCATCGCGTTGCGGGGCAGCGTGTCCATGAGATGGATCTGCTCGGGGCACTTGTAGCGAGCGAGCCCCGCGGCGAGGCAGTGCTCGGCGAGCGCGGCGACGGTGACGGTGACGGCGGCCTCACCGCCCGGAGCCGGCACGACGACGGCGCAGACACGCTCACCGGTGCGCTCGTCGGGAACGCCGACCACCGCGACGTCCGCAACGGCCGGGTGACGGATCAGCGCTTCCTCGACATCGAGCGCCGAGATGTTCTCCGCGTTGCGGATGATGACGTCCTTGATGCGGCCGAGAACGCGCACGCGGCCGTGCTCGTCGACCGACCCGAGGTCGCCGGTGCGGAACCAGCCGTCCTCGTCGAAGGCACCCTCGTCGAGCGAGGCGTCCACATATCCCTGGAAGCACTGCGGGCCCTTGAGGCGCAGCTCGCCGTCGACGGCCCGGACCGAGACACCGTGAACCGCATGGCCGACCGAGGTGCCGATCAGCGGGTCGTCGGGGCTTTCACTGGTGGCGACCGGAAACTCGGTGAGGCCCCAGGCACCGGTCACCCCACGAACACCGAGGATCTCCGCGACCTCGCGGTTGACCGTCCCGGGTACCGCCGCGCCACCCGAGGTGCAGGCCCGCAGCCGCCCGAACAGCGGGGTGCCGCCGTGGCGGCGCTGCGCCGCGATGTAGGCGAGGAAGAACGGGGTCGCCGAGCCGAGGATCGTCATGCCGTGGGCGGCCATCCGCTCGGGTGTCGTCGCCGGGTCGAAGGCGTCGAAGAGCACGTGCCTGCCGCCCGCGCGTAACGCGGCCACCAGCATCGCCACTCCACCGATGTGGGCGAAGGGCCAGGCGATCGGATGGACGTCGCCGTCGCGCAGGCGGGTGTGCTCGACGATGCCGTTCGCGGACGCGATCATCGAGGCGTCGGTGTGCCGGGCCCCCTTCGGGTCGGATGTCGTCCCGGAGGAGTAGTAGAGCCAGCGGACCGCGTCGGCGGACTCCGGCTCCGGCGGAGGTGGCAGGTCGACGGGGTCAGCGGAGTCAGCGCCGGGAAGCCGGATGCCCGCACCCGGTCGGGCCTCGAGGTCGAGCACCAGCGTCGGGACGCCCAGTGCCCGGGCCATCTCGCCGTGCGCGAACCCGCGCCAGGTCTGCGGCACGACGAGCAGCTCGGTCCGGACCTGGCCGGTGATGAATCCGACCTCACGCTCGCGAAGGAGCGGGATGAGCGGGTTCTGGGTGACGCCGAGGCGGGCGCAGGCCGCCATGAGCACCACCGCCTCGAGGATGGAGGGCAGCTGCCAGGAGACGACCGCACCGGGGCCGAGGCCCGCCGCCCACAGCCCGGCTGCCACCCGCTCGGCCTCGTCACGCAGTGCCATCACCGTGAGCGAACGCCCATGGTCGTCGGCGAACACCACGTTGTCCGGGTGCAGCCGAGCAGCCCGCTCGACCAGGCCCCACACGGTCGTCCCGCCCATCGCCGGATCCCCTCTCTGTCAGCCCTGCCTCAGGTCCGCCCCGCGCCTCGCCTCACCGGCGTTGGTCAGAGCGTCACAACACCGGGGAGGAGCTCGGCGAGGTTGCCGCCCATGATCTTCTGGACGAGCGCCGGGTCGTAGCTGTCGATCTCCTTCACGAACGACGCGGGGTCAGCCAGGCCCTCCGGATGCGGGTAGTCGGAGCCGTAGCAGATGCGGTCGGCGCCGACCAGCTCGATGAGGGTGTCCAGCGACTCCTCCCAGAAGGGGCTGACCCACACCTGCCGGCGGAAGACGTCGATCGGGTCCTCGGCGAACGCCTGCGGCATCTTCTTGAACGCTTCCTTGAGGTTCTTGAACAGCCCGCCGACCCAGGTCCCGCCGTTCTCGACGCTGATCAGCCGCACTCCGGGGAACCGGTTCAGCATCCCGTGGCAGATGGCCGAGGCGAAGGTGTCCTGGATGATCTTTCCACCGTCGGCCACCACCCGGAAGGGCCGCATGTCGAAGGCCACGAACTCACCGTCGCCGCCCTCCCAGGTGTTGAGGTACTTCTGGTATCCGCTGTCGGAGCCGTGCAGCACGACGAGCACCCCCGACTCCTCGACGCGGGCCCAGAAGGGATCGAACTCGGGGAGGAACGGCGAACGGGTGCCGCGGAGCCCGGCAACCGGCCCCGGGCGCATCAGGACGGCCTTCGCACCCCGCTCAAGAGCCAGCTCCAGCCCGGCGATCCCGCTCTCCAGGACGCACGGGTTCACGACCGGCGTCGTCAGGATGCGGTTCTCGTAGTTGAAGGACCACTGCTCGTGGAGCCACTCGTTGAAGGCCCCGATCGCGACCTGGGTAAGTTCCGGGTCGTCGATGAAACGCTCCTCGATCACGCTCGCGAGCGTGGGGTACATGATGGTGGCCGCCAGGCCCTGCTCGTCCAGCAGCTCGAGGCGGGCCTGCGGTTCGCGGAACGCCGGAATGCTGCGCATGGGCTTTCCCGCGATCTCCCGCAGCGTCCGGCCATTGGTGTTTCCCGTGTAGTAGTCCATGTGCGCGCCGGGCCGCGCCACGACCTCGAACGTCGGGTTCGGGATGAAGTCGCTGAGGTAGCCGCGCACCACCAGCTTCTTGCGCCCGTCGACCTCGACGAAGCGGAAGAGGTTCCGGTGCCTGTCCGGGAGATGGCGCGTGAACGCCTCCTCCGTCTCGTACAGATGGTTGTCAGCGTCGAACACGGTGATGCTCACGCCCCGCACACTCCTTAGCTCGTGGTCGCCCGACGACGGCCGGCGCAGGCGCCCCTCGGCCCCGAGCCCAGCCGGGGAAGGCACCCATCGGGCCGGCCCGCCGCGGGGAGTCCCCCGCGGCGTCGCCAACCGCTCCACCTGCGACCAGGGCAGTCCGGACCATCAACAAAACGATACCGTGTCGTTTACATTGACGACAGTCCGATCCAGGGTCAAGCCGTACCGCCGACCTCGCGGGACGGACGCGGGACGGACGCGGCCGCCCCGCGGCAGACGCCTAGACTCCCTGGCCCTCCGCCGGGCCGAGAGCCCCGATGTCGATGAGGCCGGCACGGCGCGCGAAGCACCAGCGCCCGTCCTCACGCACCAGCACGTCGACATGCCGGCCGACGAGGACCCTGGGTGCGCCGTCCGGCGCACTCGAGATCGCCGCCCACACACACTCGCCGGAGGCCGTGTCACTGCCGGCGGCGAGCTCGATGCGAGGGGACGCCAGCAGGTGGACGGAGCTCCTCGAACCGTCCGGGGCGAGCCGGACCACCTTGGCCGCCGCCTTCTCGATCTCCTCCCGGCCGTCCGCGCGCATGACCGGGCCGAGCCGAAGCCTGGCGTCACGCGCGAACAGCGACGCGTAGGCGGCCGGGTCCCCCGCGTCGAGGTGGCGCCCGTAGTCGATGTACAACTGGCGGATCTCCTCAAGGTCCTCGAACCGGCGCAGTCGTGCGCCCAACGAGCGGAGCTCGTCGCCCGGGTCCGCGGCTGGAACACCCACGGTCTGCCCTCCTCCTCACAGTGCCGCCCTCAGGCAGCGGATCACCGCTGTGCCGGCAGGACCTGTGCCGTCTCGCGGAGCACCCGCGCCGGCCGTCCTTCGCGCCGCCTCGACCTGGCCGACGCCCACGAGAGACGCCAGCAGCCCACAAGCTAGCAAAACATATATATAATTTCCATCAACCTCGGCAGGTGCGGCGCAGCGAGATCCGGGCACCAACGCCCCGCGGCAGCACCCTTGGCAGAGCAGGGCGACCCGACGATCTCCGAGTGGCGCCGTCAGTCCGCCGCAAGGGTGACGACGCTCACCGATGGCGTGAAATATCTAAAGATTTCACCTAGGATGGCCTACGACCCAGGGCGCAGCGGGAGAGGGAAGAGCCGTTGACTGACGAACGCGTGCTGATGGAGCGGGAGCCGGAGTCCGGCATCGCCCGCATCACGATCAACAATGCGCAACGGCGCAACTCCTACGACCCGCCGATGCGCGACCAGCTCGCCGCCTACCTCGACGAACTGGCAGACGACGACGACACCAAGGTCGTCCTCCTGCGCGGCACCGGCGGCTACTTCTCCTCCGGCGCCGACATGCGCAACGCCTACGGCTGGTACGGCGAAGGCACCGACCAGACCCCCCACAGCAACGGAGACGGCAGCACCACCGGCAACGGAAAAACCACCCGGCGACGCCGACCCAGCCAACGCCGCCGCCTCGCCGTCGACCGCCGCACCTTCGCCTTCTACCACGAACTCCTCGGCTACCCCAAAGCCACCATCGCCCAGGTCGAAGGCCTCGCCCTCGGCGGCGGCTTCGAGATCGCCCTCATGGCCGACATCGCCGTCGTCGGCGAAAACACC